>JAFNVD010000138.1 GCA_017383785.1 Peptococcaceae bacterium
AGCCCCGCGACGCCCCTTTGCATATCGCCCTCCCAAACAATAATCAGCACACTCAGGATGCCCAGCAGAGAAGCGAGGATCGACAGAACGCCAGCGGAAAGACTCAGCAGAAATGAGAGCACAGCAACAAGCAGGGTCAACATCAGCACGAAAGGAGCGGCGATGATTTTCAGAATGATCCGCATTGGATTTACCTCCTATTTCCTGTATATGTAAATTATAACTCAGAAAAAATCGGCACTCAAGGATGCTTCGCTTTCACCTGCTACTGCCTTTGAAATCACAGGCTATGATTGTGTGAAATGATATGATATACTTATAGTAATTCAACAAATTCAAATTTGAGGAGGAAAGAAAATGTTACGGCCAAAAGAAGTAGTATGCAAATGGGTAGATGCTTTTAATAATCACGATGTAGAAGCAATCGTAAGCCTGTACCATGACAATGCAACCAATCATCAGGTGACAAATGCCCCCGTGATTGGGATAGACGCAATCAAAGAAATGTTTACAACAGAATTTGCCACCGCCGATATGGTAGCCATTGTAGAGAATATCTTTGAAGATGGGCAATGGGCAATTTTAGAATGGAAAGATCCATTGGGATTGCGTGGCTGTGGATTTTTCCAAGTTGTAAATGGTAAAATCCTGTTTCAGAGAGGATATTGGGATAAGCTATCTTTTTTGAAGCAACATAATTTGCCGATTGAATAAATGCACAAATCCAAAATTTAAATGGGTGAATATAGATGAAACAAGGAAGAATTGTTATAATTACTGGTTCGCCGGGAACGGGAAAAACCACAATATCAGCTATCGTTGCAAGCGAATCCAGTATGGAAAAATCTGTACATATGCACACAGATGACTTTTATCATTATCTTAGCAAAGGAGGAATTCCACCACATTTGCCCGAATCGAATGAGTAAAATTTTTTTGTGGACTGAATTACCACAGTACGACAGCATTGACTTAAAATCGTATTCTTTACTCACTGACCTTTGTTTTTCGGTCGAAATCTCTCAAAACGGGCAATACAAATACCAACATAGATACTGCAATAATTCCAATCCCGCAGAGTAAGAACCATTTTTCTACTCCAATTTGTTCCGCAAAAATGCCCGAACACAGCAGCCCCATAGGCATGGCAAAGGAAATAACACTGCTCAGCATTGCAAATACTCGCCCCAAATATTCCGGAGCGATTCTCTCCTGAATCAGTGCGTTCTGCACACCGTAGAAAGGGGAGGTTAGCCCCATAGCCACACAGCAGACAGCAAAAGCTGGGAATGCACTGGATGGCAGCAATCCAGAAACCGCAATGCTTACACCCATCACAAGGATAGATAGACCGATGGAGAGAATACGGTTCTTGAAGCCGCCCCAAATGCTAAGCAAAATACCTCCAGCCAACATTCCGCCTGCAAATGCAATTTCCGCAATAGAAGCATGAACGGGTGTGCCGTTAAAATAGCTCATACTCATAAGGGGGAACAATGCTGCAATTGGCATGAAGAAGAACATATAGGCTGTTCCAATCCATAGTAATGCGAACAGGGGCTTATTTTCCTTCAAGACCCGGTATCCGTCATTCATATCCTGTAAAAACCGGGCCTTTCTTTCACTCTTCTGCACCGGGGGATTGGGGATAGGCAGAAGTGCAACGATGCCACAAGCCAAAACCGCTCCCGCAATATCCAACATAATGATATAGCTGAGGGGCCAAACGCTGTAAAGAGCAGCAGCAGCGGCCGGACTGATAAGGGACACGACTGCCGACATAGTCTGAGTATATCCAGCGCATTTTGTAAGTTGCTCCTGTGGAACCATCAGTGGTGTCACCGCACTGGAAGCTGGAGTGTGATAGGCATTTCCGACGCTGCGGATAAAGAGAACCAGCATGATAATCCAGATGGGCGGATCGATAAATACAGCAACCACCGCCAACAGCCCTCCTGTAGCTGCGATCAAAAGGTCTGCACCAATCATCACTTTTTTTCTACTGTGACGGTCAACAAATGCACCGGCAAATGGGCCAAGAATGGCCTGCGGGATAAACCCGACGAAGGTAGCAGCGGATAAGACCATAGCAGAATTAGTTTTTGCGGTCAGATAGAAGATGATTGCCATCTGCAAAATTCCGCTGGTAAGCAGGGAGATGCCCTGTCCTGCCAGAATGGTAAGGTATCTTTTTTTCCAAGTATTCATTTTAATATGACCTCCTGTTTTTTATTGCATAACTTCTTTTCTGCAACAAAAAGCAGGTAAATGCTCCACAACGGGCATTTACCTGCATCACAAAAGGCACGACAAAACAGACGATATGATGGTGTCATCATATCGCAACTGGCTCATGTGTTTATCTGTACGCACGACAAAAAAACCACAATGTGGAACGGGAAACCGACTTTTTGTTGTTTGTTAGCGTACAAAAATTAACACACATAAGCCTCCTCTCAATTTGCATTTCAATTATTATATCCGCTTTTTTGCCTAATGTCAAGAACCATCAAGCATTTGGTATATCTAAAAGTCACGATATTATTTTATACCGTGATATTTGGCCCAGTTACCCGCCACTTTCTTTTAAAGGCTCCTTTCTGCGTAAATTTCCACAGATTCGTTTTCCGTTCAGGTCACTGTCTAATGAGCACACGCCGAATCAGCCGTCGTTTGTTGTATTTCTGGACACCGTGACCAGAAGTAGGGACAGCCGGGGAACGGCGCGGGGCCGTTCCCCTTGTGTCAGAGCGTCAGGATGGCGGAGAGCTGAGCCAGCAGATCGGACAGCGGCCCCCACAGGTC
>JAFNVD010000139.1 GCA_017383785.1 Peptococcaceae bacterium
AATTTCTCTAAGATTTCGCGCAGCAGGAAGAAGTTGCCCAAAGATTTACTCATTTTTTCGGAGTTGATGGTGATAAAACCATTGTGCAGCCAATAATTTGCCATTGGTTTGCCGGTTACACAGCCGGTCTGCGCAATTTCGTTTTCGTGGTGTGGGAAGATCAAGTCCTGCCCACCGCCATGAATATCAAACTGGTCACCTAAATATTTACGGCTCATAGCAGAGCATTCAATGTGCCAGCCCGGACGACCCGGTCCCCATGGGCTATCCCATGCAGGTTCACCCGGTTTTGCGCTTTTCCACAAAGCAAAGTCCATTGGATCCTGTTTGCGGTCATCTACGTCTACACGAGCACCGGCCTGCATATCATCCAGGTTTCTGCCGGACAATACACCGTAGTCTTCGTATTTGCGTACAGCGAAGTATACATCGCCATCCACTTCATAGCCATAACCGGCGTCAATGATATCCTGTACAAACTGAATGATTTCCTGCATGTGTTCACTTACTTTTGGGTAAGTGCTGGCAGGCAATACGTTCAACGCATTAACATCTTTGAAAAATTCATCGATATAACGAGCCGCCAGTTTGATTGGATCGTCGTTTTCTTCGTTAGCACGTTTGATGATTTTGTCATCTACGTCGGTAAAGTTCTGAATATAGGTTACTTCATAGCCTCTATATGTTAAATAGCGGCGAATGGTATCAAATACTACGATCGGACGAGCGTTGCCCAAATGAATGTAGTTGTAGGTGGTTGGCCCGCACACATACATTTTTACTTTGCCCGGCTCAATGGTTTTGAACTCCATTTTGGTGTTGTTTAAGGTGTTGTGCACCATGATTGGCTTATTGTTCATTGTTGTTTCCCTCCAATTGTCTTAACTTTTCTTCCAGTTCTTTAATGCGTCGTTCCATCACGCCCAATGCATCTTCTACCGGGTCAGGCAGTTTGTCATGTTCCAAATCGGCTTGATGGTTGGCACGAAGCTCTTGGTCGTGTTTCATGCTTTGGTCGTCTTTTTTCACGATTTTGCCCGGAATCCCTACTACAGTACAGTTGTCCGGCACCGGTTTTAACACCACAGACCCTGCACCGATTTTTACATTGTCCCCTACAGTAAAGGAGCCCAGTACCTTTGCACCGGCACCTACTACGACGTTGTTGCCCAAGGTAGGATGACGTTTGCCGCTTTCTTTCCCGGTACCGCCTAAAGTAACCCCTTGGTACAAGGTTACGTCATCACCGATCTCCGCTGTTTCCCCGATGACAATACCACAGCCGTGGTCAATAAATAATCGTCTGCCCAGCTTTGCACCCGGGTGAATTTCTACCTGGGTAAATAATCTGGCAATCTGAGAAATAAAACGGGCAAGTGCATAATGTTTTTTCTGATACAGTTTATGCGTGATCCCACGCTGAATCCAAATGGCATGAAGCCCCGGGTAGTTCAGCATGATTTCCACTTTGGACTTTGCCGCCGGGTCACGATCAAATACAATCTGAATGTCTTCTTTGATTTGCTCGAACATGTTGTTGCCCTCCTTATGTTTGAACGTTGTTTCTTACTTTATACACGCAAATGCGTGATAGTATGCTAAAATTGATTATTTTTCTTCTACAAATTCAGGGAAGAATACCGCATCCATCATTTCTAACATCATTTTTTCACGTACCAAAGGTTTGGTCACACCTTCCCAAGTAGCTGCACCTTCAGCAATTTCCAACGCTTTCACAGTACCGTCTTCCATATGATATTCCAATGTCAGATATGGTTCAGGATTTCCTTCTACCTCTTTATGTTTGATACGTACCAATTCAAATGCACTGCATGCCAATTTGATTTCATCTTCGGTAGTCAGCACTTTTGCTTCATCGGTAAATTTGGTGTTGGTAACTTCTACGGATACTACCTGTTTTTTCGCCGGTGGATTTGCTAATTCGCTACCGTTAATCAGATAGCCTACCCCCCACATGATAGCCACCAGTGCCACACACATAATCATAAAAGACCAAGTGTCTTTCTTTTTGGCTTTTTTCTGCGCTTCCGCTTCTAATCTTTGTCTTTCTTTTTTGGAAATTTTGTTTCCCATTTTGGTTCCCTCACTTTTTTCAAAATAACAAATATTCGAATGGAGCTTTTTATTTTTATACCCTTAAAAGGAAAAAATAAAACGGCTGAGCCTCTCTATAGAGACGCTCAACCGTGGTTCCACTCTAATTCACCCTATACAGGGTACTCTTAAGCCGTTATCGAGGCTAATCGGAACTACATACTACCGCATACATTTCATACGGATTCCGCAGTTCAACTCCCGGGGGCACTTCGTTCTATTTCCTGTGAGGTTTGCTTGCAGCCTATGGCAAACCCTCTCTGGCACATTCCGCAGAATTACTCTACCCGTTCTTCGTCTTCGTTATTTATTTTTCATACATCTGTATTGTATGCAATTTAACAGACATTGTCAAGCACAATCTGGCACTCAAATGTTGGGACTTCTCCGTTCCAGCATGGCTACGTCACGCCATGTTTCCAATACCGTATCATAGCCCAAGCGTTTACGTACACCCAAATCTACATAACCGCATTTGCGGAACAGCTTGAGGCTTGGCTCATTGTCTGCAAAAATCAATGCTTCTAATGTCCAAATACCATTGCGTTCACTTTCTGCGTGAGCTGCTTCCAACAGCATAGTTCCCACGCCTTGATGCTGAAACGCATCATGGATATAGATGCTAATTTCAGCCACACCGTTGTACACAGCGCGAGCAAAGCTCGGAGCAATAGCCACCCAACCGGTGATTGTCCCGTCTTCCGTTTCGGCTATCAGGCGTGTATGCGGATGATGATCGGCATCCCAAACTGCATATTCCGGTGCTTGTTGTGCAAATGTAGCCTTATGACTG
>JAFNVD010000140.1 GCA_017383785.1 Peptococcaceae bacterium
GATTCTTAGTGGATCTTCTTTTGATCCGTTGACAAAAGAACGGTTCCCGAATGCCGAACGACAATACTATAGTCTTGTTCCGGATATGATTCTTGCCGTAGAGCAGGGCAAAATTGATGGCTATCTGTCTGAGACTACCTATCTGACTGCAGCAATCTGGGAAGGTGCGAAAATTGAAGCGGTAGGGGAAGTGATCGACCGTACAAATGCCGGTTATATCTTCCAGAAAAATGAGAACACAGTAGTCCGTGAGCAGTTAGATACATTTATCCGAAACGCAAAAGAAACCGGCTTTTTAACGGAATTGCAAGATAAGTGGATTGGGAAAGCAGAACCGGAAGAGGTATTTCATAACGATTCGTTAACCGGTGAGAATGGGACGTTAAAAGTTGCGGTTTCTCCTGACTTGAAGCCGTTGTGCTATGTGAAAGATGGAGAGATTGTTGGATACGAAATTGAGGTATTACAGCATTTTGCCAAAGAGTATGGATACAAGCTGGAATTTGCAACTATGACCTTTGATGGCATTCTTCCGGGCGTCGTTTCGGGGAAATATGATATTGGTGCAGGCGGCATGACTATTACAAAAGAGCGTGCACAAAGTGTGGATTTCTCTGAAAGTTACTTGACTGTAGATGTGGTGATGGTAGTAAAAGCAGCGCAGAACGGCACAGCGCAGGCAGGTTTTCTGGATGAAATGAAAGAAGATTTTGAAAAAACCTTTATCCGTGAATCACGCTGGAAAATGATTGCGGAAGGGATCGGAATCACCATGCTGATCAGTATCTGTTCGGCGATTGCCGGGACCTTGCTGGGTTTTGGGTTGTATATGATGAGCCGTGCTGAAGCGAAACCGGTGCAAACGGTGGCAAAAGCAGTTGCCAAAGTATATTCCCGTATTGTAGCCGGGACACCGGTAGTAGTGATTCTGATGATTCTGTTTTATGTGGTGTTTGGCAATTTCCGCAATATCAGCGGTATTTTGGTGGCGATTATCGGCTTTACTTTGACCTTTGGCGCCTTTGTATACGACCATATGACCGTTTCAGTAGGCAGTATTGACCGTGGCCAGACCGAAGCTGCATACGCGCTGGGATACACAAGAAACCAGACATTTTTCCGTATTATTTTCCCACAGGCTATGACCATTTTTATGCCTTCTTATTGTGGGCAGGCGGTAGAATTAATCAAAGCCACAGCGGTAGTTGGTTATATTGCGGTCAATGACTTAACCAAAATGGGTGATATTATTCGCAGCAACACCTACGAGGCATTTTTCCCACTGATTGCGACAGCGGTGATTTATTTCATTCTGACATGGATTGCAACACTGCTCTTAAACCGTGTGAAGCGAAAATTTGAGCCAAAACGCCGCAGTGCAGAAGAAATCCTGAAAGGAGTGAAGACGGTATGATTCGCATCGAGCATTTAAGAAAAGAATATCCGAAAGCAATTCCGCTGAAGGATGTCAATGTAGAGATTCGTAAAGGCGATGTTATTTCTGTCATTGGACCATCCGGTACCGGGAAGTCAACCTTGATTCGGTGTATCAACATGCTGGATCCGCCAACTTCAGGGAAAATATTTATAGACGATGAGGAAATTACAGCAAAGGGCTGCGATATAGCACGATTGCGTCGCAAGATGGGCATGGTGTTTCAGCACTTTAATTTGTTTCCCCATATGACAGTCATTGAAAATATTATGACTGCACCGGTAGATTTGCTTGGAAAAACAAAGCAGGAAGCATACGATAAAGGCATGGAACTGCTTCGAACTGTTGGCCTGGCTGACAAGGCGTTAAGTTATCCCAATGATTTGTCCGGTGGGCAAAAGCAGCGTGTTGCCATTGCCCGTACCTTGGCTATGGAGCCGGAAATTATATTGTTTGACGAACCGACTTCTGCGTTGGACCCAACCATGATTGGGGAAGTGCAAGCGGTTATACGAGACCTTGCTAAACGCGGCACCACCATGATTATTGTAACCCATGAAATGAAATTTGCCCGTGAGGTATGTAATCGTGTGTTTTATATGGACCAAGGGGAAGTATATGAAGATGGTCCACCGGAGCAGATTTTCGACAATCCGCAGAAAGAACGGACCAGACAGTTTATTCGTCGTTTGAAGGTATTGGAATATACCATTGATTCGAAAGACTTTGACTTTATTGGGCTCAATACCAAAATTGAGGAATTCGGCAGAAAACATAGAATTTCTCAAAAAACAATCTACAACATACAATCCTATGTGGAAGAAATGTGTGTACAGATTCTATTGCCTCAAATAGATAACCGGTTTGAAATGCTGATTACCCTCGAGTATTCAGAAGAAAAGGACGAGGCAAATGTTGTGATTCGTTACAATGGCAATGGGTTTGATCCATTGCAGACTGAGAACGAGCTCTCTTTACTATTGGCGAAGAAAGCAACAGAAAGCATTGTATATCAAGCAGAACCGGAAAATGTGCTGTACAATAGAGTATCAGCAGAGATTCGTTAAGCGGAAAAAACAATTTTAACAAGATAGGAAGATAGAATGTGAAAAAACAAACTGGCATTTTTGCAGTATTGCTTATCGCTGCCGTACTAATTGGCGGCGTTTTCGGCTGGTCTTTGGCGTTTCAAACAGGCGTTGCGATAGGCAACTACAGCAATGAAATGAAGATGGACTATCGCACCAACTATGCAGATGGTGGTGCCAATGGTGTAGAACGCATGGGAGACCATCAGAATTCTCCTTACTTCTACGATGTAGATTTTTACAATGCAAAGACAGGAGAAGGCTTGTATATTCTGTCTCAGTTTAAAACCATTCAGCAGACCAGCTGGTGGTCTTGCGGTGTGAGCTGTACAGAAATGGTGCTGGAGCATTTTGGAAAGCGCGGTGATTGGAACGAAGAAAGCCTTGCCGCATTAAGAGAAGACCACGAGGCGCAGCATATCGGTACTTGCCTAGATCAGGTGATTGATATGTTTGAGGCTGTTGGCGGCTTTGAGTTGACTACAACTTATGACTATGCAGACAATTTAGATGCCATTACCATGTCTTTTGTACGGGAACAGATTGCTGCCGGGCATCCAATTTTAGTAGGTTGGAATGACTGGGGTGGACACTGGCAGATTATTATTGGCTATGATACTATGGGTACAGACTACGAGGGTGACGATGTTATCATTGTTGCCGATCCATTTGATACCACAGACCACAATCAGGATGGCTATGGCGTGTATGGTGCAGAACGGTTTATTTATAACTTCACTTTCTATGACTTCTTCGGAGATGCGCCAGACCATGCAAGAGACAAATGTTTTGTTGTAGTAAGTCCGGTGCAAGGATAACCCTATAAGAATTGAGCATGAAATAGCAAAATTTGATGCATTGATATCATGCAAAATGTTTCATACAGACAAAATCGGCTGATTATTTTTTATAATCGGCCGATTTTTTTGTTTTTTTGCCCCCTTTCTGCCTCCTTTTCTATGCTATAATAAAATCACATATGCGTAAAATGAGGAGGGGGATTCTTTGGTATTTGTAACGGTAGACAGCTGCAGAACACATCAGGAGGAATTTACAAAGCTATTGCTTGCAACCTTTCCGGGCAGTGTCGTGTATCAGCA
>JAFNVD010000141.1 GCA_017383785.1 Peptococcaceae bacterium
ACGAGCAATAAATGCCTCAAACCGCTGTCTTCGTTCCAGTTGCATCTGAGCACGTTTTTGTTTCGCTTCTTCCGAATTGTCTTGATATAATCGTTTCATTTCTGCGCGAGCCGCCTGCATTTCTTCACGAATCTTTTCAGCTCGTTCCGGCTCATCTCGCTGAATCTGCCACATCACCACACGTGCTTCCTGCATAATCTTGCGCAGCTCTTGATTTTCCGCCAGTGTTTCCTGTCTCAACCGCTGCAATTCATTCCGTTCCGCCTTGCGCAGTCCTCTGGACTGTGCCTGCCGTTCCAAAAAGGCCTGATGGCGTGTATTGGTACGTTCGCGTGCTTTATTACGCTGTTCTTCCATAATTATTCTTCGCTCTATCATAATTTCAAGCCTTGCTTTTCTTGCTTCTTCATCCATGCTATCATCTCCCCGATTTCCATATTATATATCTGTTATTATAACCAGTATACACAGTCATGTCAATAATGAATTGTTAAGATTCTGTTAAAATATATACTTGACAAACAAAAAGAATCCGTTTACTGTTATATACATAGATATATACAGTCAAAGGACGGATTTTCTATGAGAACAGAACTTTATATTCAAATCGACCCATTATCTGAGGTTGCTTTATATGAACAAATTGCCGAACAGTTAAAACAGCTCATCCTTACCGGTACATTAGCCGAACATACCCCTCTGCCGTCGGTACGAGGCTTAGCTCAAATGCTTGGCATTAGTGTGATTACTACCCGTCGTGCTTATACAGAGTTAGAAGCACAAGGATACGTACTCACCGTACCTGCAAAAGGTACATTCGTATCCTATCGTTATCGTGAACGTTTAAAAGAACTGGGAATCCTCAGACTAAATGAAATGCTTTCAGATGCTGCTTATCTGGCGCAAGCTCTGGAACTGGATAAAGAGTCCTTTCTTGCACAGGCAGCTGCTCATTTTGACCATGCCCAAGAATTCGAGTATAACCAGCTAAAAGCTCGCCAGGCCATTTCTCAATTCATTCGCAATCGATAATACGGAGGTGCTCCTATGGATGCTATTCAGCAGTTACAGCAATATATTGAGGAAAGCAATCGCATTGTGTTTTTCGGCGGAGCCGGTGTTTCTACTGAAAGCGGTATTAAGGATTTTCGCAGTGTAGATGGACTGTATCATATGAAATACAAATATAACCCCGAAACAATTTTAAGTCGTAGCTTCTTTACCAAGCACACCGATGAATTCTTCGAGTTTTATCACGATAAAATTGTACAGCCAACACGAAACGCTGCGCCTAACACTGCCCATAAGGTATTGGCACAGCTAGAAGCGCAGGGCAAACTTTCTGCTGTGATTACCCAAAATATTGACGGGCTGCACCAAATGGCCGGCAGTCAAAATGTACTGGAACTGCACGGCAGTATTCATCGCAACTACTGTATGAATTGCGGTGCGAAATACACTTTAGCAGAAACCCTTGCAAACGGCACGATTCCACACTGTGAATGCGGTGGATTGATTCGCCCTGAGGTAGTACTGTACGAAGAACCGTTGGATGATACGGTTATTACCAAGGCAATCCATGCAATCAGCAGCGCAGATTTGCTGATTGTAGGCGGAACATCCCTCACTGTATATCCGGCAGCCGGATTCTTAGACTTTTATCAAGGCAGTAAACTTGTAGTAATCAACTTAGACAGTACCGGCTATGATAGCAAAGCAGCACTCACCATTAGCGGTAAAATCGGTGAAGTGCTGGGGCAATTGGCAATATAATTTAGGAGGGTATACTATGCACAAACTGACCAATTATTATGCATTAAAAGGATTAAAATGTATTCATTTGCTGGCCACTGTATTGTGGTGCGGCGGCTCTCTGGCTGCAATGCTTTTGTATTATACCGAAGGGTTATCTACTACTGTAGAAACCGTATTACACACCTATCTCATTCGCCCCGGCATCTGGACTTTGATTGCAACCGGTATGATTTATACGCTGTTTACCGGTTTTTCCTGCAAACAGCGCTGGGTACGTACCAAATGGATTGTTACCTTTGCTACCGCCCTATCCGGTGTATTCATTGCCTCCGTACCGATGGCTGATTTGGTAAAAGCAATCCTAATGGTGACACTGGTAGTAATTTCGGTATATCATTTACCGAAAAATAAAGTAAAACGTACTGTATAGATAATAAAAAGAGTTCAATAAATTCCAATTTGGCGAACGAAACAGCACCTATTGAAATACTAAAGCAAAAAGAGACAGAATACAAATTTTCTTTTCAAATTAGAAAATTGTATCTCTGTCTCTTTTATTTTTAACTATACACGAACCCAAAGGCGCTATTACATATTTGCCTTGATAACTTCCGCCAAACTCTTAACCCCCTGTACAATTTTATCTGGAGTTGCGTTGGAGAAGTTGATACGCATTGCGTTGTGTGGTTCGCCTGCTGCATAGAAGGAGTCGCCGGCTACATAAGCCACTTTCTTTTCTACTGCTGCCAAGAACATATCGTTGGTGCTCATATGACTAGGCAGTTCCAGCCACAGGAACAGACCACCTTCCGGATGAGTCCATGTTACACCTTCCGGCATTACTTCTTCTAATGTGGCTAACATTAAGTCACGTTTTGCTTTGTATTCTGCGTTGATTTTTTTCAGGTGATCAGGCAGTAAGCCGCGTTTCAGGAATTCTGCCAATACAGCCTGGCTAAATACGGAGCAGTTCAAGTCACAGCTCTGTTTACCGATAATCATACGGGACAGAATTGGTTCAGAGGCGATAGAATACCCTAAACGGAAACCAGGAGTGATTACTTTGGAGAAGCTGCCGAAATACAGTACCTGACCTGTGGTATCCATAGATTTCATACATGGATATACATCATCGGTATATTTCAGGTCTTCGTATGGTGCGTCTTCAATCAGAATAACATCATATTTCTGTACCACTTCCATGATTGCTTTACGACGTTCTGCAGAAACAGTACGACCACTTGGGTTCTGGAAGCTTGGAATCATATAAATCAGTTTTACATTTTCTTCGCTAGCCAAAATCTTGTCCAGTTCATCTGCCATAACACCATCAGCGTCTACCGGCGCTTCGATAAATTCTGCACCGTACATACGGAATGTCTGTAATGCTGCCAGATAGGTTGGGCTTTCTACTACGATTTTGTCACCAGGGTTAATAAAGGATTTGGCAATCAGGTCTAGACCCTGCTGAGAACCGGAGGTAATCAGTACCTCTTCCATTGCTACGTTTACACCTTTGGTAGCCATCAATTTTACGATTTCCTGACGCAGTGGATCATAGCCTTCTGTCTGGCCATACTGCAGCAGTTCCTGAGATAAATTGTCGGTTAAGTCGTGCAGAATTTCTTTTAAAGATTCCATTGGGAAAGAGTCTGCCGATGGCAAACCGCCGCCAAAAGAAATAATGTCCGGCTGCTGTGTTAATTTTAAAATTTCACGAACGGCACTGCCGGATACGCCTGCCATTCTGTCTGCATAAGATGGGATACCCATATCTTTCACCTTCCATAATTAATTAGAATGATTCATTGATAGTTATATAATACTCTAAGTCAAAACTTATCTTATCTATAATAGCAAGTTTTATATGGCTTGTCTAGGGGATTTGCGATTGTATACAAAACGCAAAATAAAAAATAGAGCACCGGTATTGGGTGCTCTATAAAATGATCTATTTCTCATTATTTTTGATCTACATCGGCAATGAACATCGCATCACCAAATGAGAAGAATCGATAGCGTTCTTTGACCGCTTCTTCATAAGCGTGTAATACGTGTTCTCTACCTGCCAATGCACTTACCAACATTACCAGTGTAGATTTTGGCAAATGGAAGTTGGTGATTAAACCGCTTAACACCTGGAATTGATACCCCGGATAGATAAAGATACTGGTATCACCATCCCCTGCTACTACACGACCATCTTTTGCTGCACTTTCTAAAGTACGTGTAGAGGTAGTGCCTACCGCAATGACACGACGGCCTTCATCCAGTGCTTTGTTGATGGTATCTGCCGCATCCTGCGTGATACGATAATATTCACTGTGCATTTTGTGAGAGTGGATATCATCTACCTGTACAGGGCGGAACGTGCCAAGCCCTACATGCAATAACACTTCTACCACTTCAATGCCTCTTGCTTTTACTTCAGCCAACAATTCTTTGGTAAAATGCAGCCCCGCAGTCGGTGCTGCAGCAGAACCACGCTCTTTGGCATATACAGTCTGATAGCGTTCCTGGTCATCCAGTTTGGCTTTGATATATGGAGGCAACGGCATGGTGCCCAGCTCATCCAGAATTTCATTGAAAATCCCTTCGTATTCAAACTTCATAATACGGCCTGTATCAGTATCATCTACCACAGTACCTGTCATTTTGCCTTCGCCGAATACAACTTTTGCGCCTACTTTTACACGTTTGCCAGGGCGCACCAGCACTTCCCAAT
>JAFNVD010000142.1 GCA_017383785.1 Peptococcaceae bacterium
AATCTACAGACATTTTTTGCACTTTTACGTTGGATAACCATTCACGGAATGCTAAGGCTTTTTCAGAATTCATAATCGTATCTTCTGAATCAGAGAGTTTCACATTCACTATCCCATATTGAATATTCACACTATTCAGTCCATATGGATACTCTTCCAGCAGTTTCGGTTCGAAATCACTGAGCGGTCCTGCTTTCAGTGGATTCACTGCCAGAAAGATGATCGCTACTGCCAATAACATGATCACAATATCTCTCGCCAGTGCCGGAATGCCTTTGTAGTGCAATACATGAGTAATGCGCTGTTTGACACTGTTGTTGCCAAATGCTACGGGGCAATGCATCCGTTTTGGCTGTACTGCCAGGTTGAGCAGTGTTTGGCTATAATCGCTTTTCTGATTGGCAGTTAAGTGGTCTACTGCCCGTTCGTCGCAGGCCAGTTCCAAATCGCGTGTGAAATAATGCCATGCAATCCACACCATTGGGTTCATCCAGTGAATCATCACGGCAAGCCAGAACATTGGCTTCACCAAGAAATCTTTTCGTGCAATATGGCTTTGTTCATGCATCAGTACATACTCTTTGGCTTCGCCTTCCAATCCATACGGAATGTAAATTTTCGGTTTTAAGAGGCCTAGCACAAATGGTGAGGAAATATTCGTACAGCGGTAATATCCGCCCTCAGGAACCGATTCTCGCACGCTCAGGCGCATTTTATACCAGCTAATCGCCGTGTATACGACCAAGGCCACGATCCCTGCCATCCAAACCAAGGTGGCAATCATCAAATACACTTGCATTGGATTGACACTGCCCTGCGGATTTGGTGCCAGGTACTCTTTCATCACCGGGTTAACAGTATAATCCGCCACTGTATTGATAACAGCCGAATTTGTTTCAATCTGCGGTGTGGTATATGCCACATCTTCATAGGTAATAGTGCTTGGCTGTGGCATAATACTGAGGTCTGTCTCTATGGTGACCGGGCAAAGCAAGCGGAACAATACCACAAACCACAACAGGCACACATATTTTTTCGGCACACGGGTCAATACCGCACGCAAGATTAATACCGCCAAAATGACCCAAGACGCCGTAATACTCAAATTTACAAAGTCTAAAAACATATTCTGTAATGCCAGTTCTGTTTCCCAAGTCATAGGCTACCCCTCCCTATGGTTGTCAATCATTGCTTTCAATGCCTCTGCCTCTTCATCGGATAATGTGTCATTGCCCAGAAAGGCTGCGATAAACCCCGGCAGTGACCCTCCAAAGGTGCGTTTTACAAACTGTCGGCTCTCGCCATGCTGTATCTCCTCTTTGGGAATCAGAGAGGTTACCATGGAATCTTCGTTCTGAAAAATCCCTCGTTCACACAAACGTTTCAATACAGTATACGTGGTGGTGCGTTTCCACTCCAATTGCTCCGCACAGTGTTTCACCAAATCACGGGTACTGACAGGCTCATGTTCCCACACAATACATGCAAATTTATACTCACTGTCAAATATTTTCGGTGTTGTACTTTCGTCAATTAATTCCTGTTTCAGCTCTTTTTTCATCATAGTCGCTCCTTTCTGTCTACTACGTTAGACGATTTCTCTACTTGTAGTCTAATGCATTAGACAGAGAATGTCAATAGCGATTCTGCAAGAGTGTGAATAGTGTGAAGGGTATGCAGGGTTTTTCTATTGTTTTTGCTCAGCAATTTTTTCTCTGATAGTTTTTTTCTGTTTAACCCTTCATCTATTCATAACATGCTTTGTTAAGCCATTTAACTATTCATATACTGTTCATGTACTATTCACAATCTTTCATATAGTTATATCAATATAGTATTTCTTTAATAAATCATAAATTTAATATAATAACTAATACATAATCATAAAAACAATGTAAAGACAAAACAGCAGCCGGAATCAACCGACTGCTGTGAAATATATATTAGAGTTTTTCCATTGTAAATTGCATATTGAAGCTGTTCACATCTGATGTTGGAAAGAAGAATCCAAGATTCTCACTCCAAGTCCAACCATTTTGTTTTATATGATAAATAACACGTACCCCATGCAATTCTTCAACAAAACTTTCTTGCGGATACTCTGCAATGCGTTGTATGACATCTTCCAATGCACTGGAATAAACTCCGCACTCTTTTTGTGCACCTATATAAGAACGCAATGCAAAGATCATTTCAAGTTGCCCATAAGCCAAAGAATGCTCTGAATTTTTGTGAGATTCCGCATATTGAATCGCAACAATATTGCCATCTTCGTCACATTGAAATTGATAATCGGGTTTTGTTCGAAAAGACAACACGAATGTCCCACTACCTGTCTGATCTTTTTCTTTCCATTTGCCTTCATCATCCAGATAATCAGGAAAACCGTAATTATAAAAATCGGCGTATGCGTTGTAATTTCTGCAGAATTCTTTTACGGTAATATCACCGCGATATGTTGGAACCAGTGCCAATATAAAAATCAATGCCGTTACTCCGACAGTTGCAGCCCAGCCGCCAATATATGCCACTATACGCCAGGATTTCTTATCACGCAAAATCAGTACCGAATCTTCTTCCCATATAAAATTCTGATCCGGATCCCAATAACATTTCACTAAGCGATAAATATCGTATACAGGAATACCGAGCCCCATACCGCGCCACAATGCATTCCATGTACGCGTACGCGCCGTATCAAGCGTGAGTAAATTTCCATCATAGTCCCGAACAGAAAGCCCTAATAGCCAT
>JAFNVD010000143.1 GCA_017383785.1 Peptococcaceae bacterium
ACCGGAAGATCGTCGTGGTTTGATTGAAGAAGCGGCAGGGATTATCAAATATAAGTATCGCAAACGAGAAGCAGAGCGCAAGTTGAAAGATACAGAAGACAATCTGCTGCGTGTAGAAGATATTATCAATGAATTGGCAGAGCGTGTAGGTCCATTGGGCGAGCAGGCCGAAAAAGCTAAGGACTACAAAGAGAAAAAAGCTATGCTGGATGGTTTGGAACTTTCCATGGAAGTGCATGATATGGTGAAAAATCAGGCACAGGAAAAAGAACTGTTGACACAGCATAGTCAGATGGAAGATGCTATGGCAGAGCAATCTGCTAAATTATCGGCACAGGACGCAGAACTTTCTCAAATGCGTTTGGATGCACAACAGGAGGAAACTGCATTTCAAGAGCAGCAGCAAAGCTATTATGATTTGCAGAATCAGTTAGATCGTCGTCATAGCACCATTGACACCGATACACAATTGCTGGCCCATACAGCAGAGCAGATTGTAAAACTGCGTGCAGAAATAGATACACAGGCGCAGGAATTGGCATCCTCACAAGAAGCACATCAGGCTAAAGAACGTGAAGCCAAAGAAGCGGAAACACAATATCGTCAGTTTGAAACACTGGTAAAAGAACAGCAAGAGTCTCTGTTTGGTGCGGAGCAGCAGATTGCTGCACTGGAATCTGCACAGGAGGCCAACAAAACAGCTGTGTTTGCCAATATGCAGGCTCAGGCCAACAACAACAATGCCTTGCAGCGTTTGGAACATGAGCTTTCCGGCGGTGAACGTGGTAAAGAAAAGCTGGAACAAAAATTAGCTGAATTGCATGCACAAAAAGAAGCGCAGAATCAGTTGCGAATTGAACTGGAAGAACAGATTACAGCAGAGGAAGAAAAACAAAAAGCCCATGAAAAAGCGGTAAAATCGTTGGAAACCGACGTAGAACAGCGTAAAAATCAGCAGTTTATCATGCGTCAGGAATTGAACGAAATTCAAAATACTCTGCAGGAAAAACAATCTCGTGCAAAAGCATTGAAAGAGCTGGAGGAAAGCGGGGACGGCTATCAGTATGGTGTTAAATCTGTACTGGAGCAAAAACAAAAAGGCAAATTCCAGGGTGTAATCGGTACAGTGAGTCAGTTGATTACTGTGTCGCAGAAATACGAAAAAGCTATCGAAACCCAAATGGGTGCAAGTTTGCAGAATCTGGTGACAGAGGATGACAAACAGGCACAGGAGGCTATTGCATTCTTGAAAGAACGTAAAAAAGGCCGTGCCACATTCTTGCCATTGAATACTGTAAAAGGGCAGAGAGCAGAAGAGGATCTGAGCAAAGAGCCGGGAGTACTTGGCTTGGCTGTAGATTTGATCGAATACGATGCAAAATATGAAAATATTCTGCTGCATCTGCTGGGCAAAGTATGGGTAATCAATGACTTAGCATCCGCTGTAGCCATCGGTAAAAAACGTGGCTTTGGTCATCGTATGGTAACTCTGGATGGTGAACTGGTAACACCGGGCGGTGCTTTGACCGGTGGTCATCATGATAAAGAAAAAACAGGTTTATTAGCGCGTCAGCGTCAAATTCTGGAGCTGGAAGCAGAAGCTGAACAGCTGAAACAGCAAATGAACGAAAAGAACGATGCGTTGGATGCTTACTATGCACAAACCAACAGCATGAAAGAAGAAATTACAGCACTGCATAATCAGGATAGCGAGTTTGTACGTGCATTGGCAGAAATGAATGCACAAATGCTGCAGATTTTCAAAGAGGACAAGCGCATCGGCAATGAAATTGCTATGGAAGAGTTTGCCCTGAAAGAACAGGAACAGCTGCGCAAAAACCACGAAGCTTCTTATGCTGAGGAACAGGCACGCAAAGAAACTCTGGCTCAGGAAGAAAATCGGTTAAATGCAGAAACAGAAACTTTGAAAGAGCAAATGCTGAGTGCAGTACAGACACAGAAGACTATGCAGAGTGCATATAGCCAGAATGAAGTGCAGATGGCTACGGCTAAACAGCGTTGGGAACTGCTGCAGGAACAGTTTGCAGCTGATAGCCAGCGTTTCCGCAATGTTACGATGAGCCTTGACAACAAAAAGGCAGAGGTTGCGGTACTGGAAGAGAAAAAACTGCAATACGAAACAGAAATTGCACAGGAACAGGAAAAAATCAAAGAAGAACAGGTGGTTTTATCCGGTCGTCAAGAACTGTTGAATACCTATAAAGCCAATCGGCAGACCAAACTGGAGACTATTTCCGCATTGGAAGAAGCAGTGAAAACATTGCGGAAAGCCAATGAACAGTCGAATCAGCAGAAATATCAGCTGGACTTAAATCTGAACCGTGTACAGGGCTATTTGTCCAGCGGGTATCGTCGATTGGAGCAGAATTTTGGCTGTACATTAGAAGAGGCCAAAGCTCGTGCGGTAGAGCTGGAAAGTATTCCAAAGGCGCAGAAACAGATTCACCGTCTGAAAAATTATCTGACAGGCTTAGGAGAAATCAATTTTACTGCTATCGAAGAATATGATCAGGTAAAAGAACGTTTGGAATTCTTGAAAACACAAGTCGGCGATTTGTATGAAGCCAAAGCTTCTCTGAATAAAGTGATTCAAGAGATGGAAAAAATCATGGCGCAGAAATTTGCTGAAACTTATGCCGAAGTGAATGCTCGATTCAGCGAAGTGTTCCAAAGCATGTTTGGAGGCGGCCAGGCAAGATTGGAATTGTCTGATCCGGAAGATTACCTCTTGACCGGGATTGAAATTATTGCACAGCCTCCGGGCAAAAAAGAACAGGTACTGACCTTGTTATCCGGTGGAGAACGTGCAATGACAGCCATTGCGTTACTGTTCTCGCTCTTGACTGTAAAACCAAGTCCATTCTGTATTCTGGACGAAATTGAATCTGCATTGGACGATGTGAATATCGATCGCTTTGCACGATTTATCAAGGAATATGCGGAGAAAACACAGTTTATCATTATTTCTCACCGCAAAGGCACCATGGAAGCAGCCGACGTACTGTACGGTGTAGCCATGGAAAACAAAGGGGTATCCCGCTTGATGTCGGTAAAAGTAAGCGATTATAAATAAACCATTGGGAGGAAAAAATCATGGGATTGTTCTCTAAATTTAATGATAGTTTGTCCAAAACAAAAAAAGGCTTTGTTGAAAAATTGTTTGACACCTTTACAGGCAAAGAAATTGATGACGATTTATACGAAGAACTGGAAGAAACTCTGATTCAGGGTGATGTTGGTGTAGAAACCGCGTTGGATTTGGTAGAAAGACTGCGCGAACGCGAAAAATCCGACAAATTGAAATATGCAGAACAGCTGAAAGATGTACTGGTAGAAGAAATCGCTGCTATTATGGGTGATGAAGTGGCAAGCCTGAATTTATCCGATGAAGGCCTAAACATCATTCTGATGGTAGGGGTAAATGGTGTAGGGAAAACTACCAGTATCGGTAAATTGGCAAACAAACTGAAAAAAGAAGGCCACAAAGTAATTTTAGGGGCAGGCGATACCTTCCGTGCTGCTGCGGCAGAACAGCTGAAAGTATGGGGGCAGCGTGTAGGCTGTGATGTAATCAGTCATCAGGAAGGGGCAGACCCGGCAGCAGTTGTATTCGATGCCATCGCTGCGGCGAAATCCAGAAACTGTGATGTATTAATCGTAGATACTGCAGGTCGTTTGCAGAACAAAGCAAATCTGATGAACGAGCTGAGCAAAATGCGTAAAGTAATCGACCGTGAAGCACCGGGCTGCTTGAAAGAAGTATTGCTGGTATTGGATGCTACCACCGGGCAAAACGCTATTTCTCAGGCGAAAACATTCGGTGAAGCTTCCGGCGTAACAGGGGTAATCCTGACTAAACTGGATGGCACAGCAAAAGGTGGCGTGGTAATCGGTATTCGTTCCGAATTTGATCTGCCGGTAAAACTGATTGGTACCGGTGAACAGATTGACGATATGGAATACTTCGATGCAAAAGAATTTGGCAGAGCACTGTTTGCTGATGAAGATGAAGTACAAAACGAAGTAGCAGAAGCTATTGCTGATTTAAAAGAAGAGATTGAAGAAGCAGTCGAAGAATTCAAAGAAGACGTAGCTGAAACTGTGGAATCTGTTAAAGAAACTACTGCCACATTGGTAGAATCTTTCCAGGAAGAATGGACAGAGCTGAAAGAAGATGCCAAAGCTGCTGCAGAAACCTGCAAAGAAATGGCACAGGATTTTGTAGCTGATGTACAAGACGAAACAGCGGAATGGAAAGCAGAAGCTGAAGAATTTATCGCTGATGTGCAGGAAGAAGTACAGGAATTCTTTGATCAAGATGCACCACAAGCTGAAGATTTAGAAGACTACGTAGAAGCAACCGAAGAAAAACCAAAGAAAAAAGGTTTCTTTGGCGGCTTGTTTGGGGGTCGTAAATAATGGCAGCCAATGATAAAATGAGCAATAAAATTTGGATTCAGAATACAATGATTCTTACCATGACCGGTGCACCGCTGTTTACCGGTGATATTCTGATTGAAAATGACACCATCAAATCCATTGGCTTTATCAATCCACGTGATACAGAGGGTGCCTATATCATTGATGGTAAACGCACTGTGGCGATGCCGGGGCTGGTAAATACCCATACCCATGCTGCGATGACATTGCTGCGCAGCTATGCCGATGATATGGAATTGATGCCTTGGCTCAATGATAAAATCTGGCCCGCAGAAGCCAAATTTGTCAACGAGTATATCTATTGGGGCAGTGCATTGGCAGCAGTAGAAATGATTCAGAGTGGGACAACCACCTTTGCCGATATGTATGACAGTATGCATGAAGTAGCAAAGGTAACAGAAGAATCCGGTTTACGTGCTAATCTGGCAAGAGGATGTGTGGTATTCTCCGACCCAGAGCTGAAAAACATCCAGAAAAATGTACGTCTGTACGAAAACTTTAACAACAAAGCCGACGGACGTATCAAAGTATGGTTTGCACCACATGCACCATATACTTGCCCACCGGAATATGTAGAAAAAATTGTAGAAGCGGCAAAAAGCTGCAACGCAGGGATTCACGTGCATTTGGCCGAAACATTGGATGAACAGCGCCAAATTGCAGAAGGCTACGGCAAAACACCAACCGAATATCTGAATGATTTGGGTGTATTCGAACTGCCTACATTGGCAGCACACAGCGTATACCTGAACGATACCGATATTGAAATTCTGAAAGCACACAATGTAGGGATTGCCCACAACCCAACCAGCAACTTAAAACTGGCCAGCGGCATTGCCAATATTCCAAAATATCTACAAGCAGGGTTGAACGTAGGTCTGGGGACTGACGGATGTTCCAGCAATAATACGCTGAATATGTTTAAAGAAATGGCAATCTGCTCTTTCGTGCAGAAAGTAAATGCTATGAATCCAACCGTATTGCCTGCAGAAGAAATTCTGAACATGGCTACTATCGGCGGGGCAAAAGTATTGCGCTGGGATGATGAAATCGGTACATTGGAAGTAGGTAAAAAAGCCGATTTGATTCTGGTAGATATCGATAAACCACATTTCGCACCATGGAACAATCCGGTAAGCGATTTGGTATATTCCGCACAGGGCAGTGATGTAAAAACTACTATCGTAAACGGTAAAATCTTGATGAAAGACTACGAAGTGCTTACACTGGACGTAGAACGCATCATGGCAGAAACCGAACGCATCGCACGTAACGTGCTGTAATATCTCAATAAAATATGCCTGAAACATCCTATATTACGTTGTAACAGGCAAAAAGGAAGACACTGTACTCATTGTGCAGTGTCTTTTCTGGTGGTTATACTTGTATGAAATCGTAAATTGTGATAGCATAGTCATAAATGAAAATAACATGAAATTTGCAGTGGCGAATATGAAAGAATATGATATTTTTAAGAAGATGGAGAGCCTGTCATGGAGCATAAAACAATTCTTGGAGTTGGCGGTACAGTACATTATTGGATTTCCAGACCTTGCGGTATGCCGAAAGGTACTATCGTGTTTACACATGGATTAACTGCCAACCATACTATGTTTGAAAAGCAGATTGCATATTTTCAGAACGAGTATGTTGTAATCACGTGGGATGTGCCTATGCACGGTTTATCAATACCTTATCAGTCTTTCTCCTATGAAAATACTGCACGAGATTTAAATAGTATCTTAGAACAAGAATGTATCGAAAAAGTTTGTTTGGCAGGCATGTCGATGGGAGGGTATTCGTCCCAAATGTTTGCTCATTTATATCCACAAAAGGTACAATGCTTTATTGGTATTGACACTACACCGTTTGGCTTAGCCTATTATTCAAAATCTGATTTATGGTGGCTTTCTAAAGTGAAGCCAATGGCAAAATGGTTCACCGATAAAGCACTGCGTATAAGTATGGCCAAATCGGTATCTGCTACAGCGTATTCTTATGAAAAAATGCTGGAAATGTTAGCGCCGTTATCCAAAGAGCAGATCATCGAGCAAATGGGCATTGCTTATGGAACGTTTGCAGAGGAAAACAGAGATCTCCATTTGGATTGCCCGGTACTTATTTTACTTGGCGATAAAGACCGCACAGGAAAGGTAAAACAATATTGTACTGCATGGGCAAAAAACACAGGCTATCCGCTGCACATTATTGACAATGCAGCACATTTTTCTAATGGAGATAATGCAGAACAAGTGAATGTAGAAATCGAGCAGTTTATCGAATCAGTTAAGTAAGTATGTAGTAATAAGAAAGTAGTGTCCAATTTTGTGGACACTATTTTTTAATTGTGATTATCTTTATAATGTGATAAAATTAAAAATATTATTATAGACGTAAGGAGACTTCAAAATATGATAGGGTTAGGTACGATTATAAACTGTATTGCCATTGTCATCGGCGGTGTATTGGGGCTGGTGTTTGGCAATTTGATGAAAGAACGGCTGCAGGATATCTTGATGACTGCTACGGCATTGTGCGTGTTGTTTATCGGTATTGCCGGTGCATTGCAGGAAATGATGACGGTAGAGGGTAGCTCCTTATCTAGTGGCGGTACCATGATGATGATTGCCAGTTTTGCCATCGGGTCTTTGATTGGGGAACTGCTGAATTTAGAATATCATATCGAGCGATTTGGTGAGTGGCTGAAAGCGAAATCGGGCAATAGTGGGGAAGCCGGGTTTGTTGATGCGTTTGTTACAGCGTCCCTTACGGTATGTATTGGTGCCATGGCTGTGGTAGGTGCTATTCAAGACGGTATGGAAGGGGATTATTCTATCCTTGCGGCCAAGGCTGTACTGGACTTGATTATTATTTTGATTATGACTGCATCTATGGGGAAAGGCTGTATCTTTTCAGCGATTCCGGTAGGCTTGTTTCAAGGGAGTATTACATTATTGGCACAGTTTATCAAGCCGTTTATGACTGCAGCGGCATTGTCCAATCTGTCTTTTGTAGGTTCTATGATGATTTTCTGCGTAGGGGCAAACTTATTCTGGAATATGAAAATCCGTGTGGCTAATATGCTGCCGGGGTTGATTATTGCGGTGCTGTGGGCATTCTTGCCTATCTAAACGATTTTTTGCATAAAAAAGTGTCCCCTGCGAGAATCGAACTCACAACTAGCCCTTAGGAGGGGCTTGTTATATCCATTTAACTAAGGAGACACATAAGGTGTAATGTATATTGTTTTGTTTATGGTATCATATTCAACCGTACAATTCAAGCACTGTGCATACCGAAAATAGAGAAGGTTTGCACAACTTGGAACGTATCGGTGATTATTGTGCCAATATTGCAAATTATGTGCTGGAACATACAAAATAATTGTATTGAAAACTTGTATTGATAACTGCCGTCTGTGAAAATAGATGGCAGATTTTTTATGTTATTTTTACATTTATTGTTTGACAGACTATATATGTGTGTCGTACAATACAATTAGTATATACTAATTTCATCATGGAGGATGATTAGTGATGTTAGAGACAACAGAAATTAGACAGATTATGCGTGAGCCGGAGGTGTATATCGGTAAACGTGTGGAATTGGCCGGGTGGATTCGTAATATTCGCGTGTCAAAACAGTTTGGGTTTATAGAGTTGAATGACGGCAGTTTTTTTCAAAATCTGCAGATTGTATTTGAAGATAAATTAGACAATTTTGAGGAAGTGGGCAAGCTGGGGATTAGTACTGCATTGTATGTTGCAGGTACCATCGTGGCATCTCCGGGTGCAGGGCAAAAGGTAGAGCTGCAGGCCGAAGAAATCGTAGTAGAGGGCAGCTGTCCATCTGATTATCCTTTGCAGAAGAAACGTCATACTTTTGAATATTTGCGTACCATTGCACATTTGCGTCCGCGTACCAATACATTTTCTGCAGTATTTCGTTTGCGTTCGGTACTGGCCTATGCTATTCATCAGTATTTTCAGGAAAAAGGCTTTGTGTATGTCAATACACCAATTATCACAGCCAGCGACTGTGAAGGTGCGGGGGAAATGTTCCAGTTGACCACATTGCCGTTAGAAGAGATACCACGCACACAGGATGGAAAAGTAGATTATAGTATGGACTTCTTTGGCAAACCTGCCAACCTCACTGTAAGCGGCCAGTTAAATGCAGAGGCATTCGCTATGGCGTTCCGCAATGTATATACATTTGGACCTACATTCCGTGCAGAAAACTCCAACACTGCTCGTCATGCGGCAGAATTTTGGATGCTGGAGCCGGAAATTGCTTTTGCAGATTTAGAGCAGAATATGGCCTTGGCAGAGGATATGATTAAGTATTTGATTAACACTGCATTGACAGAGCTGCCGGAAGAAATGGCGTTCTTCAATCAATTTGTAGACAAAGGGTTGTTAGAACGTATGCAACATATCGTATCTTCTGATTTTGGCAGAGTGACTTATACAGAAGCAGTGGCAATTTTAGAAGATGCAGTGAAAGCGAAAAAAGTAGAGTTTCAGTATCCTGTAGAATGGGGTATTGATTTACAGACAGAGCACGAACGCTATCTGACAGAACAGCACTTCAAGAAACCGGTATTCGTTACTGATTATCCAAAAGATATCAAAGCATTTTATATGCGTTTGAACGATGATGGCCAAACAGTAGCAGCAATGGATTTACTGGTGCCCGGCATTGGTGAAATCATTGGCGGCAGTCAGAGAGAAGAACGATTAGACTTATTAGAAGCACGGATTCAAGAGTTGGGCTTAAATCCGGAAGATTACTGGTGGTATCTGGACTTGCGCAAATATGGCGGTGCTCGCCATGCAGGATTTGGGCTTGGCTTTGAACGTTTGATTATGTATGTTAGCGGCATGGGTAATATTCGCGATGTAGTAGCATTCCCGCGGGTAGCCAACAGTGCTGAGTTTTAGTAGATTTATTTGGAGGTATGAATCATGGCAAAAGAACCTAGTTTTGACGTTGTATCCGAAGTGGATATGCAAGAAGTGAATAATGCAATTAACCAGACTACAAAAGAAATTACACAGCGTTTCGATTTCAAAGGCACCAAAAGTGTAGTAGAAGTAGAAAACGGCAATTCTATTAAAATTGTAACAGAAGATGATACCAGAATGCGCAACATTGTAGATATTCTACAGAGTAAATTTATCAAACGCGGCGTATCTATCAAAAATTTGGAATATGGTAAAGTAGAATCTGCTGCAGGCGGTATGGTGCGTCAGAGCATTCGTATCAAACAGGGCATTGAAGCCGATGTAGCCAAAAAAATCACTAAAGACATCAAAGAAAGCAAATTAAAAGTACAGACCCAGCTGCAGGATGACCAGGTGCGTGTCAGCGGCAAAAAAATCGATGACTTACAGGCAGTCATTGCATTGCTGAAAAGTAAAGATTATGGTGTAGAACTGCAGTTTAGCAATTTTAGATCCTAAAACATAGTATTTTTCTTGTTCTGAAATTCTGTTTCTGCTCCCCTCGTTCCATGGACATATTATTGCTTGTACAGCTTTGTTGCACTTTGTGCACCACGCTTTGTACAATCTGCAAATTTGTCCATGTCAATGGAGATAAGGTGAATTGCCCGTAGGGCAAAAGAAGATGCCCTGGGGTACGCCGCAGAAATCAGATTTCAGAACGTATATGAAATATGTTTGATTATTTAGATACTGTAGAAAATATAAGGAGGAGGACATCATGCAGCTCAATGACAGACAGGAAAAAATAGTAGAAATCGTAAAAGCACATGGACCGATTACCGGTGAAAAGGTGGCTGAACAGTTAAATCTGACACGTGCATCCTTGAGACCGGATTTAGCGTTCTTGACACAGATTGGCCTGTTAGATGCCCGTCCACGTGTAGGCTATTATTATAAAGGGGCACAGAATCCTTTTGGTTTAATGGGACGCATGACCGACATGACAGTGGGTGCCCATCAATCTGTTCCGGTAACCGTAAAGGAAAATACCTCTGTATATGATGCTATTGTCAGTATGTTTGTAAATGACGTTGGTACACTGTTTGTAGTCAATGACAATCAGGAGCTGGAGGGTATCAGTTCTCGTAAAGATATGCTGAAAATTGCAATCGGCAAAGCGGATATCAATCAATTGCCAATCGGTGTGATTATGACACGTATGCCAAACATTGTAGTAGCGTATGAGGAAGAAAGCCTGTGGGAAGTAGCAGAGCGCATGATTGCCCATCAAATTGACGGCATGCCGGTAGTGCGTGAGGGAGAAAACGGCAAGTTGAAAGTAGTAGGCCGTATTACCAAAACCAATGTTACCAAAGCATTTGTTGCCCTCGGAAAACAGCAGTAAAAAACAGCAACAATACCAGTTGTCCATTGGATGACTGGTTTTTTATTGCCCAAATGGTCAAATCAAAGAATTATATAGAAAATCTAACCAAAAAGCAGGAGAAACCTGTTTTGATGCGAATATACATAGATAATATGAGATGTCACTATAATACAGCGACGAGGTGATCGTATGACAATTCGTGAAGAAATTGAAGTTTTAGAAAAACAGCGGCTTTCTCCGTTGGCTGTTGCTGCTATGGATAGTCTTGGACGTGAACGTGCAGAAGAACAGGATGTATTACGTACTTGTTTTATGCGTGACCGTGACCGTATCATTCATTCGAAAGCATTCCGTCGATTAAATCAGAAGACACAAGTGTATATTACACCATCCGGTGACCATTATCGTACTCGATTGACACATACGCTAGAGGTGAATCAGATTGCCAAAACCATTGGCAAAGCTCTGCGCTTGAACGAAGATTTAATGGAAGCAATCGCATTGGCCCATGATGTGGGGCACACGCCATTTGCCCATACAGGCGAAGAAGTACTAAATGAGCTGATGCCCGGTGGATTTAAACATAATGTCAACAGTGTGCGTGTATTGAGCCGTATAGAAAAGCACAAAGGAATGCCCGGGCTGAATCTTTCCAAAGAAGTATTAGATGGCGTATTGTATCATAGCGGATATGGCAAAGCCACAGATCATGCAGCTACCCTGGAAGGGCAAATTATTCGATTTAGCGATAAAATTGCCTATGTACAGCACGATATTGATGACAGTATCCGTGCAGGCGTATTAAAAGAAGAGGATTTACCGTCAGAATATACGGAAGTTTTGGGACATAGTCATGGCGACCGTATTACCACATTGGTAAAAGATTTGGTGCAGCATGCACAAAAAATGATGGAAAATGCCACATCAAGAGAAGACATTACGCTTTGTTTCACACCGGAAGTTGACAAAGCGATGCAGGGGCTGCGCTCCTATATGTTTGAACATGTATATCAGAGCGGGATTTGCTCTATGGAGCGAGAACGCGCAGCACTGGTAGTGCGGTATTTGTTTGAACATTACAGCAAGTATCCGGAGCAAATGCCTGCGCTATATCAGCAAATTGTACAGGAAGAGGGCATTGCACAAGGCGTGTGTGATTATATTTCCGGTATGAGCGATGCATATTGTATTTCTGCATTTAAAGAAATTACAATGCCCCGTTCTTTTATTTCATAACTTTTTGCATATGATGTCGAATAATATCGAAAATAAGCGAAAATAAAGAAAATAACGAGAAATAACAAAATTTTTTTCAAAATAAAAGAGGAAATTCAAAAACGAAAGAGAATATTAAGCAAGATAAACGAAAAAATGGGTGATGATATGTCTACAGGATATATACCACAGGAAGTTCTGGATGAGATTGTTGCCCGATGTGATATTGTATCAGTCATTAATGAATATGTACCGTTGAAACGAAGGGGTAGTAATTATCAAGGGCTTTGTCCGTTTCATAATGAAAAAACACCTTCGTTTTCTGTTTCCCCATCAAAGCAGATTTTTCACTGTTTTGGCTGTGGGAAAGGTGGGAATGTATTTCGATTTGTGATGGATATAGAGGGCATTTCTTTTGTGGAAGCTGCAGAAAAACTGGCCAAACGTGCCGGTGTAAAATTGCCGGAGAAAGAATTGACACCGGAGCAGCGTAAAGCAATGGAAAAACGCAAACGGTATCAGCAGATCAATGAACTGGCGGCCAGATATTATCACTCGGTGTTGATGAAAAGCAACATGGGACAACCTTATCGCGATTATTTAAAACAAAGACAAATCGGTGAAGACACCATTGTAAAATTTCGGCTTGGTGCCACACCTGCAGGGTGGGACAACTTATATCGTGAAATGAAAAAACGCGGTATTACCGAGCAGGAAATGCTGGATTTGGGCTTAATCAGTCAGACCAAAAAAGGAACGTATGTAGACCGTTTTCGTCAGCGATTAATGTTCCCTATCTGTGATGAAAAAGGTACTGTCATAGCATTTGGCGGACGTATTATTGACAAAGATTCCAGTCCGCAGAAATATCTGAATTCGCCGGATACGCCGTTGTTCCACAAGAGCCGCAATTTGTACGGGCTGCATTTGTCACGTGCCGGTATTCGCAATGCGGATCAGGCAATTATTGTGGAAGGGTACATGGATGTTATTAGCTGTCATCAGCATGGCATTACCAATGCGGTGGCTCCTTTGGGTACAGCATTTACCCCGGAACAAGGCAAGCTTTTGATGCGCAATACCTATCAGGTGGGTATTTCTTTTGACGGTGATGCTGCCGGTGTAAAGGCTACCATGCGTTGTTTGGATATTCTATCCGATTTGGGCTGCACAGCCCGTGTCATTCAGATACCGGATAATGCTGACCCTGATGAATATCTAAAGAAATACGGGAAAGAAGCCTTTGAACGCCTGATTTCCGAAAGTCAAGAGCTGATTATGTATAAAATAGCGAAATATATGGAAACAACTAATACGGATAGTATTACAGGCAAAATGAAGGTTGTTTCTATGCTGTTGCCGGATATTCGCAAATTACAAAGTGCTGTAGCGCGAGAATCCGCCATTCGCGAAATTAGTCAGAAACTTCAGGTGAGCGAAAAAGCAATCTGGGATGAACTGCGGCGCAGTCAAAATACCCCCGGAACTACAGTACAAGCTGAATCGCATAATATTGGTGAAGAATATACCGGTATTGTGCAGGAAAATGATGACCCTATAGGGAATATAGAAAGCAAGATTGAAAGAAACATACTGCATATTATTTTTGAACGTCCGGAACTGCTGGCTGAAGCGGAACGCTTTGGCGGCATCGCTTTATTGAGTAAAGATGCTGCAGTTATGTATCAGGACTTTCAAGAAAGTATTCGACGCACTGGAAAAGTAGAAACGACTGCGATTCCGCAGGAACGAGGGCAGATGCTTGCGGATATTCTCATGGAAGAATTATATATTACAGACATGGATAAAGCGTTACGTGATAGTTTAGTACAGCTCAAGCAAGAGCAGCTGGACAAAGAGTATCAGGAAATCATGTCTCAAATAGCACAGGTTTCTAAGCAAAGAAACAGTGTCCAAGAAAAGGGCAAAGAAAATCTGGAAGAAAATGTGGAGGCAGCTAACAAGATGCAGAATGCATTGCTGATGAGATTGGATGCAATCCTACGTGAAAAGAAACAATACGAAGCATTGAACACGAAACTTCAAGAAAGGGGGAATAGCAGATGACAGGGGCAAACATGAATACAGAAAAAGAAAAAGTAAGACAGCTCTTAATGAAAGGCAAAGAGAAAGGGTCTTTATCCTACGAAGAAATTATGGACAGCCTGGCAACTACAGAGCTTTCTCCTGAACAAATTGATGATATTTATGAGCAGATTTCTGCTATGGGTATCAAATTGGTTCATGATACTACACCGTCATTAGATGAATTAGACAATATCGATATGGATGAAACAGCAGAAATTGTTTTGCTTGATACAGAAGATATGGATTTATCTGTTTCTGCTATGGAAGATGATCTCAGACCGGAAGATGTAGAGGAAGAGGTTATCGATCTGGACTTGAGTGTGCCGGATGGCGTAGGCATTGATGATCCGGTTCGTATGTACTTAAAAGAAATCGGTCGCGTACCGCTTTTAACCGCAGAAGAAGAAATTGAACTGGCAAAACGTATGGAACAGGGCGATGAAGAAGCCAAAAAGAAATTGGCAGAAGCCAATCTGCGTTTGGTAGTAAGTATTGCAAAACGTTATGTTGGTCGCGGGATGCTGTTCTTGGATCTGATTCAGGAAGGGAACCTGGGCTTGATCAAAGCTGTAGAAAAATTTGACTACGGCAAAGGCTTCAAATTCAGTACTTATGCTACCTGGTGGATTCGTCAGGCCATTACCCGTGCCATTGCCGATCAGGCCAGAACCATTCGTATTCCGGTACACATGGTAGAAACCATCAACAAATTGATTCGTGTTTCTCGTCAGCTCTTACAGGAGTTGGGGCGTGATCCTACACCGGAAGAAATCGCTGCTGCTATGGAAATCCCGGTAGAACGTGTACGTGAAATTCAGAAAGTAGCACAAGAGCCTGTATCGTTGGAAACTCCAATCGGGGAAGAAGAAGACAGCCATTTGGGTGACTTTATCGAAGACGAAGATGCACCGGCACCTGCGGAAGCGGCATCTTACATTCTGCTGAAAGAACAGCTGGAAAGCGTATTGGATACACTGACACCGCGTGAAGAAAAAGTACTGCGTCTGCGTTTCGGTTTGGACGATGGCCGTTCCAGAACCTTAGAAGAAGTAGGTCAGGAATTTGGCGTTACTCGTGAACGTATTCGTCAGATTGAAGCGAAAGCATTACGCAAACTGCGTCATCCAAGCAGAAGCCGTAAACTGAAAGATTATTTAGACTAAATAGCTAGTTGTCGAGCCGATTGTTTTCACATCGGCTCGATTTTTCTATCACGTTGTAAAACACGTATCAAAAATTTCATAAAAATTAAAAAAAGATGTTGACAATAGCACTTGGTTAGCATATAATAATAAAGGCTCCAGAACCGGGAGATAGAAAGTCCGTGGGCCTATAGCTCAGTTGGTTAGAGCATCCGGCTCATAACCGGACGGTCCTTGGTTCAAGTCCAAGTGGGCCCACTATTATTTAAGCCAATATATTGTATGGCATGTTGGAGAAGCGGCTTAACTCACCAGCCTTTCACGCTGGCATTCACGGGTTCGAATCCCGTACATGTCATATCCATGGGCGTTTAGCTCAGCTGGGAGAGCGTCTGCCTTACAAGCAGAATGTCGGCGGTTCGATCCCGTCAATGCCCATTAAAATGGTGTCGCAAACGCGGCACCATTTTTTATTTTATTTGTTTATTGATTGTGTTATTCGCAGCAGGATGTTAGAATGAGTATAAATAGATTCCAATGGGAAGTCTAATAGCATACGGTCACTTATGGTGATGTTGTATTATTCCAAGGGGGAATCCACGATGATAAAAATTATTACCAAAACGCCGCAGGAATTAGAGTATCTGGGCAGTCGTATGGCACAGTTGGTACAGCCCGGTGACTTTCTGGCACTGGATGGCGATCTGGGTGCAGGAAAAACACTGTTTACCCAAGGTATGGCGCAAGGATTAGAAATTACAGAAGATATCAATAGCCCGACATTTACCATTATTCATGAATACGAAAGCGGCAGATTGCCGTTGTATCATATGGATGTATATCGTCTAAAACATCCCGATGAAATGTATGATTTAGGCTATGAAGAATATTTTTATGGCGAAGGTGTGACTGTGGTAGAGTGGGCACAAATTATTGAGCCGCTTTTGCCCGATGAATATTTAGGTATGGAAATTGCTGTGGTGCCGGAAGGCAGAGAAGTGCGGTTTATGCCCCATGGCAGTCGTTATGAACAATTAATAGAGGAGCTGACAGGCTGTGATTATTCTAAGTATCGATAGTTCTACTCCTGTAGCAGGGATTGCTGTATCCGACGGCAAAAAACTGCTTGGAGAAGTTATGATAAATACACAAAATACCCATTCCGAAAAATTGATGCCTATGGTGGCACAGCTGTTGCATGATTTGCAAATGAGTATTCAGCAGATTGATGCTGTGGCCATTACTTGCGGGCCCGGTTCTTTTACAGGGCTGCGTATCGGCATGGCGACTGCAAAAGGCATTGTACAAGGAGGCAATAAAAAACTGATTGCCATTCCTACTTTAGATACACTGGCGCAGAATTTAAACCATTATCCGGGGATTATTTGCCCAATCATGAATGCACAGAAAAAACAGGTATATACTGCAATTTATAAAAGCACAGAAACCGGTATGGAACGTTTGAGTGACTATCAGGCCATTGAGGCAGAAACACTGGCAGAGCAGCTTCTCGCATTAGGTGAAACCGTGTGGTTTACCGGCGATGGTGTAGATGCATTTGCGGATGTGTTCCGTGCCAAATTGGGGGCACAGTGTCGTTTGGCTGATGGCAATACAGTATTGCCTCGGGCAGGGGCTCTGGCAATGCTGGCGGCAGAACGTGCCGAACAGGAACAATTTGATGATTTGTATCAGGCAGAACTGATTTATATTCGAAAATCGGAGGCGGAAGTGCAATGGGAAGCACGGAATCAGCAAACACAAGCTTAACACAGTGTATGCGTGTGTGCAGCGAAGCAGAAAACCGTATCGCCGATAAAGTGTACGTATGCATGATGGAACCAAAGCATGCAGCAAGTGTAGCAGCTCTGGAACGTCTTTGCTTTAGCGTGCCTTGGAGTGAACAGGCTTTTTTGGATGAACTGCAGAAAAACCCAACGGCCCGTTACTTCGTACTGCTTGATAAAGACAACCCGACACAAGTAATAGCCTACGGAGGCTACTGGAAAATCTTTGACGAAGGGCATATTACCAATATTGCAGTACATCCTGACTGGCGCAATCAAAAGGCGGCTACCTATCTGCTGTGTCAGATGATGCAGTTTGCCCGTGTGGATGGTATATATGATATGACATTGGAAGTGCGTACGTCGAATATGCCGGCGCAGGCTGTATATAGCAAATTGGGCTTCCGAAATGAAGGCATACGCAAAAATTATTATGAAGATACCGGAGAAGATGCCATCATCATGTGGTATCGCCCGGAACGAGAAGAAGTAGAAGAAAAACAGGAGGAAACGCTATGACAGAAGTGATAACTGCAGCAGAACAAGATACCATCATTCTTGCGATTGAGTCCAGTTGTGATGAGACAGCAGTGGCAATTATTAAAAATGGTCATGAAATTCTGGCAAATGTGGTTTCCACACAAATAGAAATTCATCGCAGATATGGCGGAGTTGTACCGGAAATTGCATCTCGCAAACATTTGGAACTGATCAATGCAGTGGTACAAGAAGCACTGGATCAAGCCAATATGGTATTGGATGATGTAACCCATATTGCAGTAACCTATGGCCCCGGGCTGGTAGGCGCACTGTTGGTAGGGGTAGCCACAGCAAAAGCATTGGCCTTTGCTTCCGGCAAACCGCTGATTGGTGTACACCATATCGAAGGGCATATTTGTGCCAACTTTTTAGTAAAACAAGATTTTCAGTTCCCATTGGTATGCCTGGTGGTATCCGGTGGGCATACCAACATTATCAAAATTACAGACCATGGACAGTATCTGTTGTTGGGTCAGACCAAAGACGATGCTGCAGGCGAAGCTTACGACAAAATCGCTCGTGCCATCGGGTTGCCGTATCCGGGCGGTCCTCACATTGAGCAGCTATCCCGTGAAGGCAATGCAAATGCAATTGAATTGCCTCGTGCATGGATGGGTGATGACAGCTATGATTTCAGTTTTAGCGGCTTGAAATCTGCTGTGCTGAATTATATCAATAAAGCCAAAATGAAAGGCGAAGAAATCAATCCTGCCGATGTTGCGGCCAGCTTCCAGCAGGCAGTACTGGATGTACTGGTGCAAAAAACAGTACGTGCAGCAGTAGAAAATGGCGTAAGCAATATTTTATTGGCAGGCGGCGTTGCAGCCAACGGCACATTGCGTGATCAGCTGCAGACAGCGGCAAATGCACACAATATTCAGGTACATTATCCACCGGTACACTTCTGCACCGACAATGCAGCCATGATTGGGGCAGCAGCCCATTACAAAGCAGTAAAAGGCGATTATGCAGATTTAACACTGAATGCTGTACCAAATCTTTCTTTTGAAAAATTATTGATTGAGCGTGGACAGGCATAAGGAGTGAGCACCATGATTTTAGCAGATTGTCACGTACACTCCGCATTTTCTGATGATTGTGAAACTCCTGTGGAGCAAATGATCGAGACAGCCATTGCACAAGGGAAAAAATATTTTTACCTCACAGACCATCAGGATTTTGATTATCCGGTGATGGACGATGGTGTTACATTTCAATTGGCCCAAGAGCCTTATGTACGCCGTATGGAAGAGCTGAAATATCAATACAAAGATAAAATAGATATCCGTATCGGTGTAGAATTGGGTTTGATGGCACATATCAAAGACAAAACGGAAGCCTATGCCAAAGCCTATGACTATGATTTTATCATTGGCTCCAGCCACATGGTAAATGGCGTGGATCCATATTATCCTGCTTATTATGCAGATAAAAATGAGTATCAGGCATATGAACAGTATTTTTTGTCTATCTTAGATAATGTAAAAGCCTATGATTGCTATCATGTCTATGGGCATTTGGATTATATTATGCGCTATGTGCCAAATCAGACAAAACCGTATGACCCAATGGCATATGGCGATATTTTCCGAGAAATATTGAAAACCATCATTGACAATGGCAAAGGGATAGAAGTAAATACCGGTAGCCTGTATAAAGGATTTGATTTTCCTCATCCACATGCGGCAATCTTAAAACTGTACAAAGATTTGGGTGGTGAACTCATTACCATCGGCAGTGATGCTCATAAACCACAGCATTATGGATATGGATTTGACCGGGCAGAAGCTGTATTAAGACAATGTGGATTTGATAGTTATACCGTATTTGTCGGTGGGAAACCACAACAATTGAAATTCTAAAATAGTTTACGCAAACGGGTTTTGCTATAGAGGTGATAGATAGAATGGAACAGATTACAAAAGAGGCATGGCTCAATGCGTTATTGCCAATTCATAACGGAGGCCGATTGAATCAGCTCTTGAGCGTGATGACCGGAGGCAATATTCAGTATATCGAATGGCTGATGAACATGGGCTTAGAAACCATGCAGGCAGCAGAGCAGGCAGAAACCATGCAGCAGGTATTGGCCAATGCACAGGTAGACAGCCAGTTTGTAGTGCCGGCATTGCCATGGCAGGGTGCAGGGATTCTGCATACCGCTGAAGGCGAAACAGGCTTGATGGTAATTTCCGCATATGCAGCATTAGAAGACTTTCATCAAGAAGAATTGCAGGTTAAATTACAATGGCTGCAGCAAATGCAACATTTAAACAACTTCCCTGTACGCATGCTGCTCTTGGCATTTAGCAAAGTGCCCGATGTAGAGTACGAACAGCCGGGCATGCTGGATACATGGCAGTGGGAAGAACTCTTAGAAACAGGTATGCATATGGCCATTGGCCAGCAGGCCGATTTGGCAGAAGTAATGATTTTACCAATGGTGGCTTATCCGGCATGGCTGGAACAGTAAAATAGAAGAATCTATATTTGAGAAAGGCAGCAAAACTTTTCTGCGGCGTCGACATTGACATGAACCAATTCGCAGATTGTACGGAACGTGGTGCACAAAGTGCAACAAAGTTGTACAATCAAGAATTTGTACATGGAACGAGGGGAGCAGAAATTTTTGCTGCCTTATATATATTTATATATTTTTCAATTTTGCATCTTTAGGTACAATCAGCTGCAATGCATTTGGCAGCATTTCTACATCTATGTCGTCGATTTGCACGATATCTCCGTCGTACGCTACGTATACAGGTACGTCGCTGGTAATGTGCAGCCGGCGGCATTTTTTGTATTCTGCCACTTCCATGATTGCTTTGTTATCCAGATAGGTGCCTTTCTGGAAGGAGCCGATAAATCGTGCGATTTGTAACAAGTTTAGTTTATGCACCATACATACATCAATAAGTCCATCCTGAATGGAGGCCAATGGAGCACCTTTGAATGACCCGCCGTATACCTGACTGTTGGCGATAGCGGTAAACAGGAAGGAATCCCGGATTGGCTCTTCATCTTCAATTTGTATGGTGAGCGGATAGCTCATCTGGTGTGTCAGACAATACACAATAGAAAGAATATAAGCCAGTTTGCCCGATACAAAAGGCAGGCGTTTAAAGCGACTCATATTGTAAGCCACATCGGCATCAAAGCCTACGTTGCATGCATTGGAAATGAGTTTATCATTGCAGCGAATCAAATCCACAGACTGGATTTCACCATTGATTTGCGCCTCTATATCAAACAAGATTTTGCTATCATCGGCTACAATATTTTTGGCAAAGTCATTGCCGCTGCCGCATGGGATAATCCCTACAGGGATACGGCCTTTGGCACCGTTTACCACTTCAAAAAAGGTGCCGTCACCGCCACAAGCAAAGGCAATAATCTGTTTTTGCTCTGCCACAGCCTGTGTAGCCAGTGTATCTACATAGCGTTCGCCATCGCCTACACCGGTGGTGGCATAAATATGATAGGTGCCTGCCGGTAATGTTGCTCGAATCTGACGAATCAGTTCCTTTTGCGCAGTGCCCTTGCCGGCAGCAGGATTGATAATAAAATAATAATCACGTAAAGAATTGGTTTCCATGATATACTCCTCACAATCATTGTGTTACACTTTTCTTTCTATATCATCATACAGGAATGTAGAGGCAGATGCAAGGAAAATATCATAAAGCAAACTCATATAAAAATAATCATAAGATTTCTAAAAATAGTTATTGACAAAATGAGTTAGCCATTGTAAACTATAGCCATAGTAAAATATGGTAAGTGATTGCTAACTTGACGACGTTAACAAGCAAACATTAAC
>JAFNVD010000144.1 GCA_017383785.1 Peptococcaceae bacterium
AATGGCTCGCTTTGAAGCCATGAACTCCACCGTTCGCGAACGTATGCTCAACGCCATCACCACTACATTGTGGACACCACTCATGCTTCCGGAAGATGAACAGAAAATGCAGCCAATCAAACGCATGATGAAAGAAGAAACACTATAATATATTACCACAAGCCTCTGTTGCGAAATGCAATGGGGCTTTTTGTGTTTTTCTAATTCGAAGTATAATAATTCATGACAGGAGAAAGCATGCAAAACTACTTGTCATTTCCCCCTATTATCTTTTATAATAGATTGGTTAGAAATGTTATTTTCACACGCAATATTGCGTATGTTTAAGGAGGATATTTTTATGAACGCATTAGAAAGAAGTCAGATTAGAGATATTGCTTTGGCACCTATGGGCCATGACAAAATCAACTGGGTAAAAACTCATATGCCTATTTTAAATCAGTTGGAAGCAGAATTCCGTGCAACTCAGCCATTCGCAGGTAAAAAAGTAGCTATTTGCTTACACTTAGAAGCAAAAACTGCTTACCTGGCACTGGTAATCCAGGCCGGTGGCGCCGAAGTTTCCGTGGCTGCCAGCAACCCTCTGTCCACACAGGATGATGTAGTTGCGGCGCTGGTAGATAGCGGTGTTACTGCGTTTGCATGGCACGGTGCTACTGATGAAGAATATTTCGGTCATATCGATGCTTTGGTACACACCAATCCGGATTTATTCATTGATGACGGCGGCGATATGACTTCTCTGTATCACAGCAAATACCCTGAACTGTTGGAAAACATTTTAGGCGGTGCTGAAGAAACCACTACCGGTATTGTTCGTTTACGTGCTATGGCAAATGACGGTGCACTGAAAATTCCTATGATTGCTGTAAATGATGCAATGACCAAATATTTCTTTGACAATCGTTATGGTACAGGTCAGTCTGCATGGGATGCTATCATGCGTACCACCAACCTGGTAGTAGCAGGTAAAACTGTAGTAGTAGCCGGGTATGGCTGGTGCGGTAAAGGTGTGGCAATGCGTGCCAAAGGCCTGGGCGCAAAAGTAATCGTCACTGAAATTGACCCAATCAAAGGGATTGAAGCAATCATGGATGGCTTCCAGGTAATGAAAATGGTAGACGCTGCACCTCTGGGCGATTTCTTTGTAACTGTAACAGGTGACAAAAAAGTAATTACCGAAGAACACTTGGCAGTGATGAAAGACAAAGCCATCATGGCAAATGCCGGTCACTTCGACGTGGAAATTGATAAAGAAGCGCTGAACCGTATGGCAGTGGCTACCGGTCAGGCAAAACCAAATATTGAAATGTTCCAGTTTGCAGATGGCAGAAAAGTATATCTGTTGGGTGAAGGCCGTCTGGTAAATCTGGCAGCAGGCGATGGTCATCCGGCTGAAATCATGGACTTGACTTTCGCATTACAGGCACTGTCTTTGGAATATGTATTAAATCATCCTGAACTGGAAAACACCGTACATTCCGTGCCAAAAGAAATTGATGAACGTGTAGCACGTATCAAATTACAGGCACTGAATGTATCTATTGATACTTTAACTGACGAACAGCAGGAATATCTGAACAGCTGGCAGCTGTAAGAACTGGAGGAGTTTTATTTGGAAACTCAAGAATCCTTAAAACTTTCATTCGTATGTGTAGATACCGAAACAACCGGATTAGATGAATCGGCAGAGATTATCGAAATCGGAATGGTAAAGGTGATTGATGGTGTCGTGGCTGACCGCTACGCACAGCTCATTCGCCCTTACCGCCCAATTCCGGAAGAAATCACACAGCTTACCGGTATTGACAATGATATGGTAGAAAATCAGCCTCATTGGCGCGATATAGAATCTGCTATTTTGGACTTTATCGGCGACTTCACTTTAGTGGCACATAATGTTAGTTTTGACCGCGGCATGATAGAAAATCATATCGGTCGCGCATTGCCAAATGCATGGCTGGATACACATGATGTGGCGAAAATTTTCATGCCATCTTTGACCAGTTATAAACTGATTAGTATTGCCGGTGCATTGCAAATTGCAGAATCCGGTTTTCACCGTGCTGTAAACGATGCCGAAATTACTGCACAGGTATTATTATCATTAACCAAAAAAGCATGTGAATTGGATCCTTTTACACTGCAAAAAATCATTACAGTATTTGAAGGGGAAACCAACGGCTTGGTAACTTGGCTTACTGCCGTACAAAGATATAGCGTAGCCCATGCATCTATCGGTAAAGCATATCAAATAACAGAACCGGAAAAAGTGTATGGCAAAAAGCCTCTGCTTTCTTTCGCTGAGGCAAACAGTTTCTTTGCAGACGGCGGCTTAATGGCCCAAGCCAGCGAAGATTTTCAGCACCGTCCACAACAGATTAAAATGCAGAAAATGATTTCCAATGCCTTTTTGAATGAAAATCACGGCATTATCGAAGCCGGTACAGGCACCGGCAAATCTTTTGCATATCTAGTTCCTGCACTTTTGTGGGCATACGAAAACCAATGTCGTGTACTGGTATCTACCAATACAATTGCATTACAAGAACAGCTATATCACAAAGACGTTCCATTCTTAAAAGACTGTTTAAACTTTGACTTTCCTGTGGCGTTGAGCAAAGGGCGCAGCAATTATCTATGTATGCGCCGTTTCGAACAATATCAGCGTCAAGCCAATACTGTCATGTGGAGCGAAAAAATCTTTATTGCACAGTTGATTTACTGGCTCACTATTACTGAACACGGCGATAAAGAAACCTTAAACCTAAACAAACTGGAAAACCAGTTTTGGGCATCGGTAGCCAGTCAAAGCGAAACTTGCCTTGGCAATCAATGCAGTATGGCACGCAATTGTTTCTATATGAACAATCGCAAAGCTTGCGAAAACAGTATGCTGATTATCACCAATCATGCACTGTTATTGCAGAATATTAAACTGGATAATCAGATTCTGCCAAGTCATGAACATATCATTGTAGACGAGGCACATAATCTGGAAGATGAAGCTACAAGACAGTTTACCGATACGGTAGATTTGGAGTTTCTGCGTAAAACCGCAAGTCATCTCTTGCGAAGCAACAGTATTGTCAGTCGTATCATCAACAAAGTAAAAGAGTATCACGAAGAGAGCGAAGCATATGGCGAGTTGCTGTTGGCACAGCGCAATCTTACCGATGATGTAGCAGTACTGGAAAATCATATTAAGGCAGCAATTGAGTACGTATTTACTGTACCAACCCTATCCCATAACAATGAATGGCGTATTACTGCCAAGGAACGCAAAGCAAATTGGTGGCAAGATTTTTATACACAGCTGCAGCATGTCAAAGAAATGACTATGACAGTATTTAACCGTCTGTCCCATATTCGCAATCGTATTGATGTATTTGAAGACTTGGATCTATTGGCAAAAGAGCTGGTATTCAACCAGAGTTTCTTTGGAGAACAGTATAAATATATCGAAACATTCTTAGACGAGAAACGTAAAAACGATATCTACTGGATTAGCTATACCAAAAGCAGCTGGGGTACTAATTTAAGTTTATGTGTAGCACCGATTGATGTCATGCCGTTGCTCAAAGAGCGTTTGTTTGAAAACAACAAAAGCGTGATCCTCACATCGGCTACATTAGCTATTGCCAATGACCTGAAATATACTGCTCAGCTATATCTGTTGGATGAAGAGGAATATGTATCCTACATCACCCCTTCTCCATTCGACTATGCAAAGCAATCCTGTATCGCAATCCCTACCGACATTGCTGATTATTCACAGGTGAGCGAAGAAACTTATTCTCGTATGCTGATTGAAAGCTTAGAACAAATTATTCAATCGGTAACCGGCGGCGTATTAATTTTGTTTACCTCTTATGCAATGCTGAACAAAACCTATTTTGCATTGAAGCATAATCCAAACTTAAGCGATTACAACATTCTGGCTCACGGTCAGGATGGCAATCGCACCAGTATACTGCAAAGCCTCAACAAAACCGACAATACTATCGTGTTGGGCGCCAATAGTTTCTGGGAAGGTGTCGATATCAAAGGTACAGGACTGACAACGCTGATTATCACCAAACTGCCGTTTCAGCCTCCTACCAAGCCAATCACCAGTGCAAAAATGGAATATATCACTGCACAGGGCAAAAATAGTTTCTCCGCATATAGTCTGCCGCAGGCAGTACTAAAATTCCGCCAAGGATGTGGCCGACTCATTCGTTCTGTAGATGATTGGGGTACCATCATTATCTTGGATAAACGAGTATTGACCAAAAACTACGGCAAAGATTTTATTAATTCTTTACCAAAACAGCCAATCATTCGTAAACCATTAGCAGAAGTATGTGAAAAGCTTAGCGTCTGGATGCAAAAGAAAAGCCGCCAGAAATAAACTTTACACACAGAAACTTTATAAGAACATTTAAAATACCCTGCCTAAACATCATCGGGCAGGGTATTGTTATGATAAACTGAAACGTTTCAGACGATGGAAGGCATATGAACAATTATCGTTCCAGTTTCTTTTCCACTTTATTTGTGAGATGATTCCATAACTTCTCGGCTTTCCGACCGGCTTTGTGCATCATACGGCGGATATTTCCCATTTGCATATCCATTCAGTCTTCCCCCTTTCTGTCTATCCATATTATTTGCTAACACTGCAGTGTTTCTTCAATCAAAGAGCCGTCTTCCACAATACGAAAACATCTTACTCTCTGCGGTTCTACGCTAAACTCATAGTAACAATTCCAGCAATAATACTGGCTGGTGCCTACTCTGCCTACAGTGGTACTTTTGCAATACGGACAACGAACCAGCGTAATCACTTCCTTCTCTGTTATCATGTACGCAAAATTATAAAATACACAAACACTATTTGCCTTTTCCTATATTGTATACATTCATTTTGCGATACTACTATTTTCTCAGGAAAGATATGGATTTATACAATGGCTTTGCAGGATTTATACAAAAGTACACAGAATAACTCTACAGATTTTAGAAAGCGAGGACAACGCTATGCAATATATCGCACAAAATTTTTTACAAATAGAATTTCAAATATTAGATTGGATTGCAGGGTTGCGTACAGAATGGCTGGATGCATTGATACCTATCATCTCTGCCTTTGGCAATGACGGAATTGGCTGGATTATTGTGGCTGTTGTCCTTACCTGTATTCCCAAATATCGCAAAGCAGGACTTACAATGGGTCTGGCACTGATTTTTTGTCTTTTGATTGGCAATATGACACTAAAGCCACTCATTGCACGGCCACGCCCATATAGTTATTTTCCTGAAATGACCCTTTTAATTGCTCCGCTTTCTGATTTTTCGTTTCCGTCCGGGCATACATTTGCCAGTTTTGCCTCCGCCACGGCATTGTATCTGCACCATAAAAGATTGGGCATTGCTGCATATATACTCGCTGCGATAATTGCATTTACAAGGCTTTATTTGTATGTGCATTTTCCAAGCGATGTCTTGGCAGGACTCTTATTAGGTATCGTAAGCGGCTGGGTTGCTTATCATATCACTACCGCTATTCAGCGCAAACGACGTTTCTTTTAGATACGCCCTTGTTTCTCGTTTATTTTTGCGGTAAAATAAAACAGTATGAAATATGCTTTTCAAACTTTATCCGGAGGGTATGTTTATGAACTATGGATTTATAAAAGTTGCCGCTGCAACACCGGAAATTCGTGTCGCAGATTGTGCGTATAATACAGAAGCAGTACTTTCGTTATGGAAAGAAGCCGATGCTTTAGGCTGCCATCTGGTAGCATTTCCGGAACTGGTACTGACCGGCTCAACCTGTGGGGATCTTTTCCTACACAAAACATTATTGGACGGGGCACTTACAGGGCTAAAAAAATTGGTAGAAGAAAGTAATTCGTTAAACAGTATCGGTATTATCGGTATGCCGCTTATACATCAAGGAAAATTGTATAACTGCGCTGTAACAGTGCAAAAAGGCAATGTATTAAGCATTGTACCTAAAACTATTTTAACCAGTCATCGTCAGTTTACCTCTGCACCTGAACAAAATACCGTTTATAGTGATGCTTTATATGCAATTAGCATGGAAGAAACATTATTCGGTCCTCATCAGGTGTATATCTGCGAAGGGATGAAAGAGTTTACGTTTTCTGTTGGATTTGAAGAAGATTTCTTTTCTCCGCTGCCTCTTTCTGCTTCTCATGCTATGGCGGGTGCCAATATTGTAGTATGTCTATCTGCAAACAATGAACAGGTAGGTAGAACTACTTATCTGCATCGTTTGATTGAAGCACAATCAATCCAATTAACTTGTGGTTATGTATTCTCCAATATCGGTGCCGGAGAATCTACTACTGATTATGTATATTCGGGTCATAATATGATTGCGGAAAACGGAGAAATTCTGGCTGAAAGCAAAGCGTTCAGCACAGGGCTCACCATTAGTGAAATCGACGTAGCAAAACTGGTCCAGGAACGTTTGAACAGCAATGCATTTCCATTACACAAAAATGACAAAGGGTATTATACCGTATGGTTTGATATGGATGCTACCTCTACAACACTGACCCGTAACATCGATTCTATGCCGTTTATTCCATCAAATGAAAAAGAGCTGGCAGAACGGTGCGAATTAATTTTGACAATGCAAGCCGA
>JAFNVD010000145.1 GCA_017383785.1 Peptococcaceae bacterium
AATACCTTGGTGATAATCCCGGCTGCTTCTAAGGCTATTTTGGCGCCTTTGGTATACGCTCTTACCAATCCGCCGGTACCCAGCTTGATCCCGCCAAAGTATCGGGTCACAACCACCACCACATCGCGCAAATCTTCTTTGCGAATCACTTCCAGCACCGGTACACCCGCTGTACCCGATGGCTCGCCGTCATCGTTACAACGCTGAATGTCGTTGTTTTCACCAATTACATAGGCGGGTACATTGTGGGTGGCATCTCTGTGTTTCTTTTTGATTTCCTGTATAAATGCCTGTGCTTCTTCTTCGCTGGTGACAGGCTTGGCATATCCGATAAATGTAGATTTTTCTATGATAATTTCATCTTGGCCAAAATCGGCCACGGTACGATAGGTATTGAGCATAAAATATAACCCCTTTGTAGGGGACGATGTCTCGGCGTCCCTTGTTTTATTGTTTCAACGTGCCACATTTGTGTTTTAATATTGTTTATCATTTTATCACACAACACACCAAAAATCTATTTGTTTATCCACTGATTTATACACACAGTTGTGGAAAAATACATACAAAAACCTGTGGATATTGTGGATAAGTCTGTGCATAACCTATGGTTGACATGTTTTTTCTGTGTATAAATCGGTGGACAGCACTATAGGGTTTTCCACAGAATTGTCTTTGCTGTATCAAGGAAAAATTTTATTAAAAAATTCGCAAAAAAACAAAAAAGATATTTGTAAATCGTACCGTTTTCAAGTACAATAGAAGTACCATGAAAAATATAATCTTAATGGAGTGATTTTATATGAACTTACCTCTGATTAACGGCGAACAATTCGAACAGATTACAAAAGAAAACAAAGAAACTTGCATTGTTGTATTTTCCAAAGAAACTTGCTCTGTATGTAAACAGCTGGCTCCTGTAGCTGAAAAAATGGCTGCTCAGTTTGAAGGTCAGGTAAACTTCTATACCATGGACGTAAAAACTAGTGACGGTTTGGCTGTGTTTAAATCTTTACAGCTGATGGGTGTTCCTCAGTCTGTATTCTTCCTGAACGGTGAGCTGAAAGAATCCCTGCCGGGTGCAATCAGCGAATCCATCTTCAAAAAAGAAATCAGCGATATGCTGAATCCTAAAACCGGCTTCATGGGTAAAATCAAAGGCCTGTTTGGTAAATAAGATAACCGAATACAAATCCCAAAGGCGTAATATGCTTTCAAATTCGTTCACGCGGATACCATCACCGCTAACTCACGAATTCTGAAACATATTACGCCTTTTGATGTTAGAAAATAACTTATCCTGTTATAGGCGACGGAGTGATATTTCATTATTCGCACGGCGAAGGTGATGGTATCCAAGCCAAGAATAATGAAATGATCCGACGGCGCCGTATTTGGTTTATCATTTATTATATAAAGATAAAGTACAGTATTGCCACCAGCAATAATCCTGGCAGTCCTAATATGGCGATCAGCAATATGGTAACGGGGTTTATCGGCAAATGAATGCCCCAGTATTCTCCCACAATACTGATGAAACATAATAGCATTACTGCTGCCATTGAATTGACCAGCAGTTTCACCATGGCCTGTATTGGCGATGTTGCCAGTTTGGCAATCAGCAGTATTACAATAATAGCAAATGCGACAAACAATATTCCTTCCTGCGGCAATAAATGCATTGAGACATCCTCCTTTTTATCATACTCACTCTATACTTATCTATACTATATGTATGGAACAGTGAAAAAATAATCCGTCTCAAAAAATTGTAAAAAACTGTTGTCCTGTACAACCTTACATGCTATAATATGTGCATAGGATTTGCATTATGAAAAGGAGGAAACAAAAATGGCTCATATCAAAACAATCAGCTCCCAGAACTTGCAGGGTACAGTAAAAAAAGGCGGCTGCGGCGAATGCCAGACATCCTGCCAGTCTGCTTGCAAAACATCCTGCACAGTAGGTAACCAGGTTTGCAAAAACAACTAAGTTTTTTCAACAGCCACCGTTTTTCGCTGGCTGTTTTTCTTTTATAATTTACTTTCAAATTGAGATTGTATTTTTATGATAACTTTATACTATTTTGATTTAAGGAAAGGATGATTTGTATGACATTTTTAGAACTGGCTCGCACACGTCAGAGCGACCGTGCATTTACCACTCAGGCTGTTCGTCGTGAAGATTTATTGACTTGCGTACAGGCTGCACAGCTGGCTCCATCGGCTTGCAACTCACAGCCTTGGAAATTTGTAATTATCGATGATGCTGCACTGGTAAAACAGGTAGGGACAATGATTGCCAACAATCCTTTGGGGATTAACAAATTTGCCGAAACTGCACCTGTACTGGTAGCGGTAGTAGAAGAACCTGCTGTACTGATGGCAAAAGCACAGGGGACTGTGCCAAACGACCGTTGGGCTAAATTTGACTTAGGCAGTGCTACAGAGCATTTTTGCCTGCAAGCGGCAGAATTAGGACTTGGCACTTGTATTATGGGTGCTTTTGATTCGGAAGCAATCAATGCTGCATTAGATTTGCCAAAAGATCGCAATGTATTTATTATGCTGGCCGTAGGATATCCTTCCGGCAACACACGCACAAAAGTACGTAAAGAGGTAGATAAAATCTGCAGTTTTAACCGATACGAAGGGTAATACGGGGGTATTTCATGAATTTAGAGGAATTAGAGCAACTATTTCACGTCAATCCCGATGAATTGATGAAAATGATGGCGGATACCTTAGGGCCGGATGCCACACAGGAAGATGTAGAAGCTGCAGTAATGGAGATGATGGCAAATGTAGGAAAAATGATTTCTCAGCCATACATTCTGCAGGATTGTTTGTCCTATTTGAGTAAAGAAGATATGCTTGAAGTAGCAAAAACATTGAAGCTGAGTGGTTACAGCAAAATGCGTAAAGAAGAATTGCAGCACCATCTGCACAATACATTAACCGATTCAAAATTTATGATGGATATGTATCCGGCTTTGACGAACGGTGAAATAGAAATTTTAAAACAGCTGTGTGTTCTCAACATACCACTGATTAGTACCGATATTATGTTTTGTACAACAGAACTTTTACGCCATGGGCTTTGCTATTTAGACGAATACGGAAAGCATCTGGTAATACCGGAAGAGTTGAAAGAACTGTTTTTAACAGCAGATCGCAATCCTGTATTGCAGGCTAAGCAAAAAGAAAACGGTATTCTGTATGATTTCTGCAATACGGCAGTATATTTTTGCGGGGTATATCCTGTGGCTGATTTGTGCGACCGCATACAGAAAGTACTGCATCGCCCAATCACCGAACAGGAATTGATACAGTGGCATGCAAAATCTTTATTGTATCGAGAAGAATTTTTCTTTAAAAACGGTTATATTGTAGCTACCGCCCTGCAGCAAACTCCGGAAGATATCATCGCATTACAGCAAATTCAAAAGATGAAGAAACAGATTTTCTGGCCGGATGCAGAAACTATGGACATTTTATCGATTGAACAGTGGCTGATTGTAGAAAAGCTGTACGAACCATTCTGGGATATGGCACCGATATTGATGGATAACGAGTTTGGCGACGTGATGAGCGTATCTCGCTTTGTAGAGGCATCTATTCGTACCGGCGCACCATTTGATGCATTGATGGGCTTTTTGTCTGAGCAAATTTTTGCCTTCGACTCTATCGAAGAGATTGATGCATTTGCAGAGATTATGCAAAATATCTGGAACAATACACCGATGTGGGAAAACTGCGGTTATTCACCAAACCAAATGAAAGCACTGCAAACACATAAAAACACTGCGCAGAAGAACTCTGCAAATAATCCGAACGCTTCTAACAGCAATGTGATTTCTCTGGCAGAGCGCAGAGCAAAGAAAAACAAATAAAAAAAGAATCTCTAACGAAAAGGGTATTACAATATGTTCACGCAGTCCCGCGTATTACGGAACATCGACGCGACCTGTCCAAATCGTGAAAGACAAAGTCTTGCAAAGATGGACTGGTAAGGAGATGTCTGGCGATAGCTGGACAAGGCGAATAAGTATTGCCC
>JAFNVD010000146.1 GCA_017383785.1 Peptococcaceae bacterium
ATTGCCGGATATTCTCAATACGTTGTACATTGTATTTGCTACTTTATTGTTCGTATTACCTTTGGGCGTAGGAGCTGCAATTTACCTAACCGAATATGCAACCAATAAAAAAATGGTAGCAATTATTGAATATGCGGCTGAAACACTTTCCGGCATTCCGTCTATTATTTATGGTCTGGTAGGGATGTTGTTGTTCTCTAACAGTATGGGTACATGCCTCATGGCTGGTGCATTGACATTGGTCATTATGAATTTACCTACGATTATGCGTACCACACAGGAAAGCCTAAAAACAGTACCGCAATCTTATCGTGAAGGGGCCTTTGGTTTAGGCGCAGGAAAATGGCGTGTGGTGCGTACCGTGGTATTACCGGGGTGTGTAGATGGTGTCATCACCGGTTGTATCTTATCTGTCGGACGTATTTTAGGGGAATCGGCAGCATTGCTTTTTACAGCAGGTTTTGCCCATACACTGCTAACGTTTCCTTTGGGTATGAAGAGTCCGGGTGCCACCTTGACTGTAGCACTATATGTATATGCAAAAGAACAAGGTGAGTTTGGAGTAGCATTTGCCATTGCGGCTATTTTAATGCTTTTAGCTGTATTGATTAATTTTGCTGCAGCCTTTGTACAAAAATTCTTTGCGAAAAGGAGAAGTATATGAGTAATATTATCACAGTAAAAGATATGTGCTTGTGGTACGGTGACCATAAGGCGTTAAACAATGTGAATATTGATATCCTGGAAAAAAGCATCACAGCATTAATTGGGCCTTCCGGCTGTGGGAAATCCACATTTCTTAAAACACTAAACCGCATGAATGATTTGATTCCTAATGTGAAAATCACAGGTGATGTGCGGTATGAAGGTAACGATATATTTTCGAAAGAAATAGATGTGAATCAACTCAGAAAGGAAATTGGTATGGTATTTCAAAAACCAAATCCTTTCCCTATGAGTATTTATGACAATGTGGCTTATGGGCCTCGTACCCATGGCATTACCAATAAAGTAGAATTAGATGAAATTGTAGAACGAGCTCTGCGTGATGCTGCGATTTGGGATGAAGTAAAAGATCGTTTGAAAAAGAATGCCCTTGGCATGTCCGGCGGTCAGCAGCAGCGATTGTGTATTGCCAGAGCGTTAGCGGTACAGCCGAAAATTTTACTTATGGACGAGCCTACCTCTGCACTGGATCCAATCTCTACGGCGCATATCGAAGATTTGGCGATAGAACTGAAAGAAAAATATACAATTGTGATGGTAACGCACAATATGCAGCAAGCGGTACGTGTATCCGATTATACAGCGTTTTTCTTGTTAGGGGAATTGGTAGAAGTAGGTCCTACCGATGATATTTTTTCCAAACCACAAGATAAACGTACCGAAGATTATATTACCGGCAGATTTGGTTAAGGAGGATAACATGAGAAATCGTTTTGATGAGCAGTTATTTGAATTAAATAGAGAGATTATTGAAATGGGTGCATTGTGTGAAGAAGCTATTTCTAATGCAGTAAAAGCCTTAGTGACAGGCGATGTGATATTAGCCGGAAGTATAAAAGAAAAAGATAATGCGATTGACCAAAAAGAACGTGATATTGAAAATCGCTGCATGAAATTATTATTGCATCAACAGCCCGTTGCACGAGATTTGCGTACCATTTCTGCTGCAATGAAACTCATTACCGATATGGAGCGTATAGGGGATCAAGCCGATGATATTGCAGAAATTGTGGTATTCCTTGACGGACATATTGTAGACAACATGGAATTAATCGAAGAAATGGCGCAAGAAACAATAAAAATGGTCACAAATAGTGTTGATGCATTTGTGATAAAAGATATTGCATTGGCACAACAGGTAATTGAACAGGATGATATTGTAGATGACTATTTTTTGAGAGTGAAACGTGGTATAATCTCTTTAATTACCGATCAAGCAGTGAATGGGGAAGTAGCATTGGATCTTTTAATGATTTCAAAGTATTTCGAACGAATCGGAGACCATGCTACCAATATTGCTGAATGGGTGATTTATTCTATAACCGGTATGCACAAGGGGGCATAATTATGATTTGGTGTGTAGAAGATGACGCAAGCATTCGTGACATAGAGCTTTATGCGTTAAATTCAGCCGGATTTGCAACAAAAGGGTTTGATGATGGTCTTGCATTTTGGGAAGCCTTGAAAAAGGAACAACCGCAATTGGTGCTTTTGGATGTGATGCTTCCGGGGATGGATGGCATTGAACTGTTAATAAAAATGAAACAAGAACTTGCATATAAACAGATTCCTGTGATTTTAGCAACAGCAAAAGGGCAGGAGTATGACCGCATTAGAGGCCTTGATTTAGGTGCCGATGATTATATCGTAAAACCGTTTAGTATGATGGAAATGGTTTCACGGGTAAAAGCGGTACTAAGACGTACTCAACCACAACAAGAAGCAAGACTGCTAAAAATAGATGGCCTTGAAGTAAATTTGGATGCCCATACCGTAGTGGTAGATGGAGAACGAGTACCACTTACTTACAAAGAATTTGAATTGCTGCATTTGTTCTTAGCCCATCCGGGTCGCATTTATACCAGAGAGCAGTTGTACTATCAAGTGTGGAATTTGGAATATATGGGTGATTCTCGCACGTTGGATTCTCATATTCGTTCTTTGCGTCATAAATTAAATGATTATGGCAAGATGCTGGAAACAGTACGAAATGTAGGCTATCGCTGGGAGGTTCGTAATGACTAGTAAGATTTTTAAGTCTATTCTTTCAGTAGCCATTGCAGTATTGTTGGCCAGTTTGGTCGTGATTACAGGGATGCTGTATCAATATTTCGGAACAATGCAAGAATCTCAGTTGAAAGATGAATTAAGTCTGGCTGCCAGTGCTACTGAGCAATTGGGACAAAGCTATTTATCCCAATTGGATTCTGACCGTTATCGTTTGACATGGGTAGATGCAGACGGTACGGTTATATTTGATACCCATGCAGATTCTGCGACTATGGATAATCATGAAAATCGTGAAGAAATTAGAGAAGCGCTGTTAACCGGTACAGGCAGCAGTGTACGACAATCATCAACTTTGACAGAACAGACCATTTATGAAGCCGTCAGATTAGAGGATGGCAGTGTATTGCGTATTTCTGTCAGTCGTGCCACTGCATTTGTTTTGGTAATTTGTATGTTTCAGCCGATTCTTATGGTATTGTTTTTTGCAGCAGGTCTTTCTGCATGGCTGGCGAGACGTATGGCAAAACGTGTGGTTGAACCGCTTAATAATTTAAATTTGGATCAGCCAATGGAAAATGAAGCTTATGAAGAGTTGTCTCCGTTATTGCATCGCATTCATACACAACATATAGAAATTGAACAGCAAATGCAAGAATTACAGCATAAACGAGACGAATTTGACCAGATTACAGATAATATGAAAGAAGCCTTGGTGCTGTTAGATCATAGCGGCAGAATATTAAGTATTAATCCTGCAGCCAAAAATTTGTACGAGATTGCATCAGTAACGATTGGTGAAGATTTCTTAACACTGGAACGCAAACAATTCATGCGAGAGGCATTAGAACAAGCGAAAGTACAAGGACATGCAGAGTTTCGTGCACAGAAAAACGGGAGGGACTATCAATTTGATGTGAATCGGATTGATTCTGATGGCAATACACGTGGAATGGTGATTCTTGCGTATGATATCACAGAACAAGTAAATGCAGAAAAGCATCGCCAAGCATTCACAGCCAATGTATCTCACGAACTGAAGACACCTTTACAAGCCATTATTGGCTCTGCAGAATTGATGGAAAACGGCATCGTAAAAACTGACGATTTACCGCGTTTCGTCGGCCATATTCGCAAAGAAGCCTCTCGATTGCTGTACCTCATCGATGATATTATTCGTCTATCTCAGTTGGATGAAGGGGCAGAAATGGATCAAGAAGATGTGCCATTAAAGCAATTAGCTGAGGACGTTTGTGAAAATTTGACCGATGCGGCCAAATTGAAAGATGTGACATTAGAAGTTACAGGTGAAGATGTAGTGATGCGTGGAGTTCGGAGATTGCTATACGAGATACTTTATAATCTGTGCGACAATGCCATCAAATATAATAGAGCAGGTGGCAGTGTTACCGTATCGGTTTCTCAAAGAACGAATGAAATCTGTGTAAGTGTAAAAGATACCGGAATCGGTATACCGTCTGAACATCAAGACAAAATTTTTGAACGTTTTTATCGTGTAGATAAAAGCCACTCCAAACAATCGGGAGGTACCGGATTAGGTTTATCTATCGTAAAACATGCAGTACAATACCACCACGGTAAAATTGTATTGGCAAGCCAAGTAAACGTAGGGACAACCATTACAGTATTATTTGATACAACAGCATAAATAATCTAAAAATTAAAAGAACCATAACATTGCCGTGTGTAAACAGCGGCAGTGATATGGTTCTTTTTGTATGAGCTATCTTTCATCTTATCGATCTTTAATCAACAGCAATTTACCGTCCGATACACTTACCATGGCCTGTTTGCCCGGCAGGTCTTCATTGCTGATACAGTATTGATATTCGCAGGTGATTTCTGCGTTATCCAATGGATATTTGGCATCAATAATGGTAATGCCTTTTGCACGTCCGGTGATATTCAACAAAGAGAAATATGGGTATTG
>JAFNVD010000147.1 GCA_017383785.1 Peptococcaceae bacterium
AATACCCCAGCTGTGCGCCATCGGCATATACGGCAATGGCATGTTCATCATGAGGATTGTCCTTTTCATGTACCAAGTCCAATTCTTGACCTACCTGTAGCTCTGCCAAGAGCTCCTGACGATTGTCAAAGGTGACACCCACAATTTTGGTAAAGAACTGATCCTGTTCCGCAATGCCGTGATATGGGTCTTCTTTTAAATATTCATCCTTATAGAAGAACAGACGATCCAACAATGTCATTTGGTCAGGTCTGCGATACGGCTTCATGTCTTTGATGAGCATCTGCAGTGAAGTACGGCCATTGAAGGTGTTCTTGTCCATATTAAACGCAATATCTACAGAACCATCCTGTGCCATAGACTGCAGCTCTGCCTTTTTAAAGCCAATACCGAAAATATCGTACTGCGGCCCCCGTACACGAATGCGTAAATGGTCACCTTGGCCACCTACGATACGGGTTTCTATCGGCTTTTGACTGCGACATACGAATACCGGAGTCGGGTTCATGGTACCGGTAGGATCGATACGGGAAATTTCTTTGTATATCTCTGCATTGATGTCGGACATCTGAATTTCCGCATCAATCTTTAATGTTGGTAAAAATGAATCATTGGTAGTACCTTCTGCTACCAGCTGCGCAAAGCGTTTGCGAAACTCGTGCAGATTTTCCGGTGCTACCCCAAGGCCTGCCGCCTGGCTGTGTCCGCCGTAGTTTTCCAAGATATCGGAACACTGTGCCAAAGCCTGTTGCAAATGAAAGCCTTCGATACTGCGGCCGGAGCCTTTATATAATCCGTTGGTTCTGGTAAGTACAATGGTAGGTGTATAATACCGCTCTACCAGGCGAGATGCCACAATCCCAATAACACCGGGATGCCAATCTTCCCCTACCACAATCAGGCCATCCTGTTGACGAATGCCCTGCTTTTCCACCATGGCCACGGCTTCTTCATAAATCTGTCGTTCAATATTCTGACGATTGCGGTTTTCCGCATCCAGCATTTGCGCTATTTCCATGGCTTCCTGCGGATCATCGGTCACCAGCAAACGTAAGCCAAGACGCACATCACCGATACGGCCACATGCATTGAGGCGTGGCGCCAACCCATAGCCTACCGATACCGTATCCGGCACAATTTCCGGCTCCTGCTTTTGATCCCTGCCGTCTTTGTTCGGCTTGTTACCCGGACGCAGCTGGGATACTTCCCACAAAGCCGCCAATCCCGGGCGTTTGCCCAAAGCCATTTCTTCCAAACCAAACTTCACCAAAATACGGTTGTCCCCTTTTAACGGCACAATATCCGCCACCGTTGCCAGTGCCGCAATATCCAAAAACGGCATCATGCGTTTGGAAAAGCCTGTCTCATTATAATAACGTGCAAACAACCCCTGCACTACCTTAAACGCTACCCCTGTACCGCACAGATGACGCCATTTGTCCTTTTCATCATTGCTCAGTACCGGATTGACAATAATACAATCAGGTAAAATATCCGGCAATTGATGGTGGTCGGTCACAATGACATCCATGCCCCAGCTTTTGGCCGCAGCCACTTCCTGCCACGAGCTAATGCCACAGTCTACCGTTACCAGTAAACGACCGCCGTTGTCATAAATACTGCGCAAAGCAGGTGTATTGACACCATAGCCTTCCTCCATACGATCCGGCACATAATACTCTACATCGGCATTTAACGTTTTTAACCCCTGATACAGCATCACACTGGCACAAATACCATCCACATCATAATCGCCATATACTACAATTTTATCTTTACGCTCTACTGCTTCCAAAATGCGCTCTACAGCAGCACCCATATTCACCATTTCAAACGGACTGGACAGCTGATCCAAAGACGGATTGAGAAACTCTCGCACTTCTTGAGGGTCCTCATAGCCGCGATTAATCAACAAACTGGCCAGAATCGCAGAAATACCGGTTTCCTGCATGAGCCGTTTTTGCACTACAGGGTCTACCTGATGTACAACCCACTTGCTCATTCTCATAACGATTCCCCCTTTTCTCCGTTGTGAACAAATCATACAGCAAAAAAATATCAATATCACAACATCGAAAAAAATTACTTATCTTTTCAATTATATATCATACCACATAATAGGCAAATTGGGCAACCATATTCCCTCGGAAACATGAGGGAAATACAGAAAAAAAGAGTGTCGCATTTTATTGCGACACTCTCAATCTATTATTTAGCTTCTACGTGGTTGCCTTTTTGTTTCATTTTGATGTCATACCAAATTGGACTTGCGATGCACAGGGAGGAATATGTCCCTGCTACTACCCCAATTGCCATAGCCAGTACAAAGATACGTGTAGTGGTACCGCCAAAGAACAACAGTGCCAACAGCAAAATCAATGTACTGATGGAGGTGTTCATGGAACGGGTAAAGCTCTGTGCGATACTGGTGTTTACCAAATCTGCCAGTTCGTCTTTACGCACTTTGGTCAAGTTTTCACGGATACGGTCAAATACTACGATTTTGTCGTTGATACTGTACCCGAATACTGTTAAGAGTGCTGCGATAAAGGTACTGTCTACTTCCAGCTGGAAGATACTGAACACTGCTACTACTGCCAATACATCGTGGAACAATGCCAAAATGCCTGCGATGGCAAAATGCAGTTCAAATCGGAATGTGATATAGCAAAGCATCAAAATCACAGCCAGTGTTAATGCGATGGCTGCACTTTTTTTCAGTTCTGCACCGATACTAGGCCCAATCAGACCGCTGAATTGTACGTCCAGAGCGCCAAATTTGGCTTCTAAAGCGCCAAGCAAGGCTTCTTCCATGTCCTGTGTCAGTTCAGATGTTTTGAGCACGTAGGAGCCATTGTCCAGCTCCTGAATTTTGCTGCCGGTCAGGCCGTTTTCTGCTAATGTATTACGCAGTTCTGCAATGTTTACGTCTTGTTCAAACTGTACGATCATTTTGTTGCCGCTGGTAAAGTCGATGCCCAGATTTAACCCCTGAAACAGCATGGATACCATACCTGCCAAAATGAGTACTACAGAAACAATATAAAATAGTTTGCGTTTTCCTACAATATTTGCTTGAAATTTCATACCGGACACCTCCTTATGCACCATAGAATTTGTTGTTGCGAATCAAGTTGCTGCTTACCAGGTTTACCAGCATAAAGCGTGTAAAGGTAATGGCGGTAAACATACTTGCCAAAATACCGATAGACAGTGTCACTGCAAAGCCTCGTACCGCACCGGTACCGAATGCAATCAGGATTGCCGCTGCCAGTAATGTAGTGATATTGGAGTCAAAAATTGTGGTAAATGCTTTTTTGAAACCGCTATCTACTGCTACACGCAATGTTTTGCCTGCACGCATTTCTTCTTTGATACGTTCAAAGATAATGACATTGGCATCTACCGCCATCCCTACAGAAAGCAGGAATGCCGCTACTACAGGCAGGGTAATGGTAGTACCGATGGCAACGTTCATGCCAATTACGATTACGGAATACAACAGCAGTGCAAATACTGCAATGATCCCCGGTACACGATACAACACAATCATAAATACTGCCAGTGCCACAATCCCAATAATGGCTGCGGTGATACTTTTAGCAACAGAGTCTGCCCCCAGCTGAGGCCCTGTCACCTGTTTTTCTACGATAGTCAAATCTACCGGCAATGCACCGCCTCTCAGCATGGTTGCCAGGCTCTGCACTTCTTCGTATGTCATAAAGCCGCCGGAGATTTGTGCTTTGCCATCTACAATCGGTTCATTTACCGATGGTGCGGAAATAATCTGTCCGTCCAATAAAATAGCAATCACTCTGTCTGCACGGGTTTCTTTTTCTTTGCCGTATTTGTTGATTAAATCATTGGTGGCATTGGCAAATTTTTTGGTACCTTCGCTGTTGAACTCTAACGATACCAAGAATTTTTCATCGGCATACAACGCCTCTTCGTTTACGCCGGCAGATGCACGTTTCAAATCAGACCCTTCTAAGATCACTTCGCCATTGTCGTATCGTACAAACTGCAGTTTTGCTGTAGTACCGATAACACGTACCGCTTCATCTGCATCTTC
>JAFNVD010000148.1 GCA_017383785.1 Peptococcaceae bacterium
CATGGGGATCTGTATCGAGATGATACATTGCTGTTTGCCGGAAGCGTAGACGTGGAATATTATGAAACGATTTTACCGGAGCTGGCGAAACTTTTGGCAATATCGTTATATGAAGATGATAAAAAATTCGGTGAAAAATACACGAAGTATCGGCCATTAGAAATACCCGAAGTTTCAGTGGATTATGCCATAGCTTATCAAACACTGTTCCAAAACACAGTTGTAATGGCAGAGGGCAACAAAGTGATTCGTGTATATTATTATCAAGAAGATGGTACAGATGAAATGACGATAGATAAACTCGCTCAGATCTACGCAGACTATTTATTGTCAGAAGTTTCTGCAGTGAAATAATAACGAATTGCGTCTAAATAAGTGAGGGAGAGATAACTTATGAATCTTGGACAGCTTTTTATATATGCGTTGGAGCTGCTGGGTATTGGCAAAAAGCAAATGATTGCTGATGGGGCGCAGACTGTTGGCAAGGTGACAAAGGTAGATAAGTGCTGGTGGATGAAGGTGAACAAGAAGGCCGTGCGTATCGGTACGTTGGATGGTGCTGTGTTTCCTCATATTATTACGTACAGCTATATGGCAGAGGGGGAAGAATACACAGGCAAATGTTTTGTACATTGGGACAAGCATTGTCCGGAAGTGAATGAGCCGATTCATGTGTATTATGACCGATACAATCCACAGCGTTCAGCAGTGAATGTGTAACGGAAAAGGAAACTGAATAATATAAAATAAAACATCCTGCTTGTATGATAGGCATACGGCAGGATGTTCTTTATTCCGGTAATTTTTATATTAATTTTTACAGTCTGCCACGGTCTGTACAATACCGCGGGCACAGTCTACCGATACCTGGATGCCATCTTGCAAGCGCTGTACAGCGTTGTGAGCGCCGATGATAACCGGTTTTTCCAGGGTCAGCCCTACGATAGCGGTATGGCATTCCGGAGCATCGTCTTCTGTGATAATGGCAGCGGCTTTGCGCAGCCAAGGTAACATTTCATTGGTGGTGTACGGTACTACCAGTACATCGCCTTTTTTGCATTTGAGCATGACTTCTTCTATAGTGCGGCAGATACACAGCGGTCCTGTAGTACTTTGGTCTCCAATGCCGATAGCATTTACCAAAGATCCGCCAACCTGTTTGACGCGAATCATATTGGTAGTGCCGGTAATGCCTACCGGTACCCCGGCGGTAACAACTACCAGATCGCCGTTTTTGATAAATCCGGCTTGTTCCGCTACTTCGATAGCCAAATCTACCAGTTCGTCAGAGTTGCAGCTGTATGGCATCATAGCGGTTTCAATGCCCCAGTATAGGCTCATCTGACGGCGTACCTGTTCGTCTAACAATAACGCCACAATGGTGGTTTCCGGGCGGAACCGGCTTACCATTTGTGCGGTAATGCCTCGCTGGCTGATGCTCAAAATTGCATTAGCCCCGATATCCCGTGCTGTAGTACATGCTGCGTGAGCCATAGCGGCGGAGATGGAGAGGTGTTCATCACCCAGTACGTGTAAATTTTTCGCATGACGAATATCTTTTTCTGTCTTGATGGCAATGTCTCGCATGGTTTGTACGGCTTCCACCGGATATTTACCGGACGCAGTCTCACCGGAAAGCATAATGGCAGAGGTACCATCAAAGATGGCATTTGCTACGTCGGTAATTTCTGCTCGTGTTGGACGTGGTTTTTCGATCATGGACTCTAGCATTTGGGTAGCAGTGATGACCGGTTTGCCACAGGCTACACATTTGGCAATCATATCTTTTTGGATGCCCGGCAGTTCGGTAAAGTCAATTTCAACGCCCATATCACCACGGGCTACCATAATACCGTCGGCCACCGATAAAATTTCGTCCAGATTGTTTACCCCTTCACGGTTTTCGATTTTGGCAATGATACGAATATTGGAGTCGTTCTCATTCAAAATTTTGCGCAGGTCACGGACATCATCGGCAGTACGTACAAAACTTGCCGCGATAAAATCAAATCCCTGCTCAATCCCAAAGAGAATATCTTCTTTGTCCTTTTCACTGACATACGGCATAGACAGGCGAATCCCGGGGATGTTGACCCCTTTGTTGGTTTTCATCAGCCCGTCGTTCAGCACTTTACACTGAATAGTGGTTGGTGTAGTAGAGAGCACTACCATACGCACCAGCCCGTCATCCAAGAGAATGCTGTCGCCCGGCTTTACATCATTGGGCAGATCGGCGTAGGTAATAGAACATTGGTGTTCGTTGCCTTCTACCTCATCGGTGTGCAAGGTGAAAATGCTGTCGGTTTTCAGCAGTACAGAGCCGTTTACGAATGTTTTCAGACGCACTTCAGGCCCTTTGGTATCCAATAGCGCTGCTACCGGCAGATTAAGCTCTTCCCGCAGTGCTTTCAGCTGATCCAGACGCATTTTGTGCCCGGCATAATCTCCATGGGAGAAGTTGAACCGTGCCACATTCATTCCGGCCTCCAGCATACCGCGCAGGATTCCTTCGCCATCGGTGGCAGGGCCAAGGGTACAAACGATTTTTGTTTTTCTATGTGTATGAGTCATAGTACTCACAGCCTTTCAGATTTTTTCTGTATTTTTTCTATAACGAGAGTTTCTTTTCAACGCGCTGTTCGAATGTGGAGATATGGTCGAATCCCAGCTGTTTTAGCCGCTCCGCAGTATCTTCGCTATGAAACCCAACATATTCCGCTACATGGCTATCGGAGCCGATGGTAATCCGTGTACCGCCCATTTGTCGATACAGTGCCAGAATATCATAGTGGGGCATACACATTTGAGATACATGACGAAAGCCGGAGGTATTCACCTCTATGCCTTTGCCTTTGGCAATCAGTGTACGAAACAGCTCTTCTACAATCGGCTGCGCAATAAAGTGATCCCCTGAGGTGTATTCTCCGGGATAGTAACGCTTGCAGTAATCCAAGTGACCGATGACATCAAAGTTGTCAAAGGCTTTCACACATTCTAAAACGGCACTGTAATAGGTTTCGTAAGCCTGTTCTTTGGTTTTGTTTTCAAAGTACACAGCACGGCTTACCGGCAGCCCACAGCATTCATGGATAGAGCCGATGACAAAGTCAAAAGGATATTGTTTTAGAAATGCATCACAGGAAGCTAGATGGTGCGGCTCCATACCGATTTCAATACCGGTGCGAATGGTGAGCACGCCTTTGTAGCGTTCCTGATATCGTGCGATAGTGTCAAAATAGTCATCGATATTGGCAATCTGATGGTCCGGGCGCATATCCGGATAGCTATAGTCCATATGATCTGTAATGGCAATTTCAGCAATGCCCCGCTCTACGGCTGTATGGCAAATGGCTTCCAGCGTGGTTTTGCTGTCACCGGAAAACTGGCTGTGCAAATGATAATCCACCGGCATAAAATCCCTTCTTTCTGTACAATATCGTCTACCTTATTTCTCGTTCATATTATACAATATTGACTTGGTCGATACAAGGTTACGGCACAAAAGAAACTGGAAAGTTGTGCCGTACTGTGATACAATAACACAAACAATTATACGAAACTGTGTTTGAGCATCATAGGGTATTGGACAGGAGGTGAAACTGATGCATATACAGGATAGCGTAACGGTGCTAAAAGGTGTTGGTAAGCAAAAAGCTGCCGATTTGTCGAAATTGGGTATTTGGACAGTGGGCGACCTTTTGGGGCATTTTCCATATCGGTATGAGGACAGATCTCATATGAAACCGCTCCGTGAAATGCGAGAAGGGGATATTGAGACGGTAACGGGTATTATTCTGCAGGCGCAAGATATTTATCCTAGACGCGGTTTGAAGCTGTTACGAGTGAATATACGCTGTGCTGATGGCAATGCTGTACTGGTGTGGTTCAATCAGAATCATCTGAAAGGCAAATTGCAGCCGGGCTTGCAGATTGTGGCCACCGGCAAGGTAGGCAAAGGCAGTGTACGGCAGATTTCGGTCAGCGATTTTGAGCTGCTGGAAGATGAAGAAGACCTACAGCAGTTTCAGCGCATTACACCAATTTATCGCGGTACAGAAAAAACATCCGGCAAAGCCATACGCAAATTGATCCAGCAGGTTATGAGCCAGGACATTGAAGGTATCGAGGAAGTGCTGCCTGCGGAACATTTGAAAGACTATCATCTGATGGAGTATACTGAGGCTATGTATCAGATTCACTTTCCGGAAGAATGGCAGTCGTTAAATCAAGCAAGGCATCGTCTAGTGTTTCAAGAATTTTTGGAACTGATGCTGGGGCTGCAGATGCATAGCATTATCGAGCATAAGCAAGGCATTGCCCATAGCAAATCAGAAGAGTTGACCGGGCAGTTCGTGAACGGTCTGGCATTTGCTTTGACCGGAGCGCAGCGCAAAGTCATACTGGAAATCAAACGAGATATGGAGCGTTCTACTGCTATGAAACGCCTGGTACAAGGGGACGTAGGCAGCGGTAAGACAGTGGTAGCCATCTATACATTGCTCAAAGCAGTAACAGGGGGCTATCAGGCGGTACTTATGGCACCGACAGAAATACTGGCAGAACAGCATTATCTCAATCTGAAACGAATGTTATCGCCCCTTGGCATTGAGCCCGAACTGTTGACCGGCAGTCTTACTAAAAAAGAGCGAGAAGCTATTTATGAGAAAATTGCAGACGGTACCTGTAAAATTGCAGTGGGTACCCATGCTTTGATACAAAAACAAGTGCAGTTTGCCAACCTGGGTGCAGTAGTCATTGACGAGCAGCACCGCTTTGGTGTGCGACAAAGACTAGCCTTAGAGAACAAAGGCCTTGCTCCCGATGTATTGGTAATGACAGCCACCCCGATTCCGCGGTCACTGGCACTTACATTATACGGTGATATGGATTTATCCATCATTGATGAATTGCCGCCTGGGCGTCAACAGGTGAAAACCTACTGCATTGGCGAAAAGAAACGGCAGGATTTGTACAACTTTTTGGATCAACAGGTGGCAGAGGGGTATCAGGTGTATATCGTATGCCCTCTGGTAGAAGAGTCAGAAAAAATGGACTTGGAGAATGCTACACAGCTGGCCGATCATCTGAGTGTCAATGTGTTTCCGCACTATCACGTGGGGCTTTTGCACGGCAAGATGAAACCACAGGAAAAAGCAGAGATTATGGAGCAGTTTCGTACCAATCAGATTCAGATTCTGGTATCCACTACAGTTATCGAAGTAGGGGTGGACGTGCCAAATGCCAATGTGATGGTGATAGAGAATGCCGAGCGTTTTGGTCTGGCTCAGTTGCACCAGCTCAGAGGCCGTGTAGGCCGCGGCAAAACACAGGCACATTGCTTC
>JAFNVD010000149.1 GCA_017383785.1 Peptococcaceae bacterium
AGAAGTAAAACTATCTACTAGATTAAAATCTCATCCGGTATGTATCTCCAGCGACGGTCCGCTCTCTCTGGAAATGGAACGTGTACTGTCCGCAGTACCTAATTCTAACGTACCAAAAATGGGACGCATCCTAGAAATCAATGCAAACCATGAAATCTTCAATACACTGACAGCAATGCATATCGCCGACGAAGCAAAAGCATCCAGTCTGATTAGCATTCTGTATAACCAAGCGCTCTTAATCGAAGGTATGCCAATCGAAGACCCTGTAGCATACTCCAATGCAGTATGCAATTTGTTAAGTAAGTAAAATTCAACAAATATAAACACACAATATCATACACAATCAGACACACAAAAACACGGTATTCGGAATTTTCGAATACCGTGTTTTACTTTATTTCATTATAATGAAATTATTCTGCAGCCTGATTTTCTAACCATTCTTTGGCTTCTACGATACCATTATCAGCTGCCTGCTGATACAGTTCTTTTGCTTTTGCTAAATCCAGTGCTGTGCCTTCACCATTTTCATAACACTGTGCCAGTAAATACTGTGCATCAGCCATATATTCAGATGCTTCTATCAAGAGTGCTACGGCTTTCTCTTTGTCCTGTTCGATGCCTTCACCTTCAAAGTAGGAAATCGCCAAATTCATTTTGCCGGCAGGATGACCTGCTTCTGCTGCTTCTTTAAACCATTTCACTGCTTCAGCATAATCCTGCTCTACACCCATACCTTGACTATAGCAAATCCCTAAATTCACCTGTGCTTCTAATGCACCACGCATTGCTGCTTTCAAATACCATTCTGCAGCTTCTTCCAAGTTTTGCTCCACACCTTGACCAAATGTATAGCATTCACCTAAGAACTGCTGTGCAATGATATGACCTTTTCTGGCAGCTACTTCGAAATTTTCAAAAGCTTTTTCTAAATCCAGTTCTACACCATCACCGTTATAATAACGATTACCCATAATATAACATGCATTCAAGTTGCCCTGTTCTGCTGCTTTTTTGTACCACATAATTGCTTTGTCTAAATCCTGTTCTACCAGTTTACCCTGTTCGTAGCACATTGCCAGATTAAACTGTGCACGGGCATAGCCTTCATTGGCTGCTTCTTCAAGTTCTTTAATTTTTTCTACGCTATCGATAAACTCTGCTTTCTTCATGTATGTCTCCTCCTTGTTTTGCACTGCTTTGTTTTATAAAAAGCTGTTTTGATTATTTTGCAGATTCCATTGTTGTGGTGTCAATCAGCACTTCAATTTCTGCATTTTCCATCAATGTCATAGCTAGATTATCTAAACCGCTATTGTAAATCCCCTGCAGTACAGCACTGTATTTTTCTGGATTACTTAACAAATCGACTTCCAGCTCACGATCTTCTACCAGAATAATGTGGTATCCAAACTGGCTCTGAACCGGTGCACTACTATGCACTCCAATTTCTTGCGCACGCACTGCATCGGAAAATTCCGTTACCATCTTAGAGGTAGTGTCACCATTCAGTGCAAAATAACCCAAATCACCGCCATCTACCGCAGAACCCATGTCAGTGGAGATATCTTGAGCCAGTGCGGCAAAATCAGCACCTTTGTCCAATTGTGCAATCACATCCAGTGCTTCTTCTTCAGTAGCTACCAGAATGTGACGCGCTTTGGCTACATCCACTACTTCCGGATGATTTACCAGATCATCACGGAAAAGTTCAATCACCATCTGTTCACGTACAGCCTCTGCATAAGATGCTTCCGTGTATCCGTTTTCTTCTAGCACTTTTACATATGCATCAGCATCACCATAAGAATCTTTCACACTCTGAATATATGCATTCACGTCTTCGTCACTGACTGTAATCTCACGATTTTCTGCTTCCTGTACAATCAGTTCTTGTACAATCAGACTTTCTAATAAACTGTTACGTAAATTGATCTGCAAGGTTTCATCGCTGGTATCTACACCGTACGCCTCATACATTTGCATAAACTGATTAAAGTTTGCATCTAGTTCTTCCTGAGAAATTGCTACACCATTTACAGTAGCCACAGTACCTGCCGGCACTTTGCTACCGCAACCCGCAAGCCCTGTTACCAGAAATACAGCTAACAAAATCGCTGTTAATTTTTTCTTCATGTTCTTCTCTCCTCACTATTAATACATACACGACTGTATTTTTGCTTTTTTCATTATAACAGAATCTATGCTATTGCACAATGGCAACCATATCTAATAATATCGCTTTCACCAAATCTAAACATTTTTCCGCCGACGCACTGCCTACAGTTATACGTACCACCAGTTCTCCGCCATCGCTGCCATAGGTGAGTTGCCGTTTATATTTCTGCATTAATTTCGTCAGTTTCATCATATCCATACCGGTATCCGGTTCAAAAAGCAGTGACACAATACCGCCCTTCTGTTTCAAACTGCGAATACCAATATCAAAGCAATAAGATTTCAATTCTGCGATACGAAGCAGATTCCAAGTTTCTTCCGGAATATCGCCGAATCGGTCAATCATTTCATCTTCTAAAAGATGAATGCGACTAATCCCTTTTGCTTGTTGAATCCTCTGATAAAAACCTAGCTTCACAGCGCTGTCACGAATATAATATTCCGGAATAAAAGCACTGACCTGCATATCTATCTCTATTTCACGCCGTTTCCCACTCTTCTCACCTTTCAGTGCACGAATAGCTTCATCCAGCATTGTACAATACAAATCAAAGCCTACCGATGCTACATGACCATGCTGTTCTGCACCCAAAAGGTTCCCTGCTCCGCGAATTTCTAAATCTCGCATAGCAATCTTAAAGCCGGAGCCTAGCTCTGTATATTCACGAATAGCTGCCAAACGTTTTTCTGCCACCTGACTCAAACTTTTATCTTTTTTATAGGTAAGGTATGCGTATGCAATGCGATTACTTCGTCCTACACGTCCACGCAGCTGATACAGCTGAGAAAGTCCCAGTTTGTCTGCTTCATCTACAATCATGGTATTGGCATTGGCAATGTCAAGCCCTGTCTCGATGATTGTGGTACATACAAGCACATCTGCTTTATGTGCAATAAAGTCCATCATAATTTCTTCTAGTTCTTGTTCTTTCATTTGGCCATGGCCTACTAGAATACGTGCTTCCGGCACCAGCAAGCCAATTTCTTCTGCAAATCGATCAATATCATCTACGCGATTGTGTACCACATATACTTGACCACCTCTACCCAGTTCGCGCCGAATAGCATCTTTCATCAATTCAGGTGTACGCTCAACAATATATGTCTGAATTGGATAACGATCTTGTGGTGGTGTTTCAATGACACTCATATCACGGATTCCAACCATTGACATGTGTAATGTACGTGGAATCGGTGTGGCTGATAAAGTAAGTACATCCACAAGTGCTCGCATTTCCTTGATTTTTTCTTTATGTGTCACACCAAACCGCTGTTCCTCATCAATAATCAGCAATCCAAGATCGTGATATTCTATCGTTTTACTCAATAATTTATGTGTGCCTACCACAATATCAACACTGCCAGCTTTAAGCTCGTCTTTCGTTTCTTTTTGCTGTTTGGCTGTAGTAAAACGCGATAACATATCTACTCGCACACCATATGGCGAGAATCGTTCTAAGAAGGTATTATAGTGTTGCTGTGCCAACACAGTAGTTGGTACTAATATTGCAACCTGTTTACCATCATTTACTGCCTTGAATGCTGCACGAATGGCAACTTCTGTTTTACCATACCCTACATCACCGCAAATCAAGCGATCCATAACTGTAGAAGACATCATATCCCGTTTCACGTCTTCAATGGCTCTAAGCTGGTCTTCTGTTTCCACATACGGAAATGCATCTTCAAACTCTTTCTGCCATTGATCATCAGGAGAAAACGCATAACCTTCTTGGCTTTTACGTTTGGCATAAATCTCTAATAAGCCTTCCGCTAATTGCTCTACAGACGCTTTTACTTTATTTTTAGTTCGTTGCCACTCACTGCCGCCAAGCTTGTTGACGCGAGGTGCTGCGCCTTCTTCTACTGTATATTTCTGCAACAAATCAAATTGTTCCACAGGAATATATAATTTTCCGTCGTCAGCATATTTGATAATCAAATAGTCTCTCTCTACGTCCTGCACTTTCAGGCGTTCTACACCCATATAACGACCGATTCCGTGGTTCAAATGCACCACATAATCCCCCATCTTCAAATCATCCAGATGGGTAATTTTCTGTCCGTCTTCTTGGAAAAACTTTTTATTAACCCGTTTCTTTTGCTGTTGAAACACTTCTGTTTCACTTAAAAGTACCAACTTGCTCTGCGGAAACCGCGCCCCATGACTAATGTTTCCATATGCTAAATAAATTTTTCCCGGATCAGCCTGATAACGATCCGCAATCCAGCTACATAAAATATCATTGTCACTAAGCATTTGCTGCAAACGCAATGCTTTCGAAGCAGACGTTAGTAAAATCAAAATACTATAATTTTGTTTCTGCCAGTTTTGCAATTCCTCTACCATCATTTGCGGATTGCCAAAGAAAGACGCAATGGTGTGACAATCAACAGAGATTCTATTTGAAGATTGATGAAAAATAGACTGCTTTGGCAATAAAGTAAAGTTAAGGTGTGTCCGGTTCTCTACCATTTCAGCCATATCAGCTAAAGACCAAAAATACTCCGCTTGCCCCGGCAGCACACTTCCTTTCATCAAAAGCTCACCAAAGCTCTGGCGCCGTTCTTTTTCCAAATACTCCTGTGCTTCTTGAATACGATTGGCTTCATCCAATACTACAAATAAATTATGCCCCATATAGTCCAAAACACTTGCGGTATCTGAATAAAAAAACGTCTGATACTGCTCCAAACCTGTAAACGATATATTTTGCTGTATCCGTTCTAATACTTCTCCCACTTTACTCTGCAAACGCTCCACAGGCTCACGATCTTTTTTCTTAGCCAGCTGTTCAAGTTGTACTGCAAACTGTTCGCGAATTTTAGCAATCCCTATTTCACTTACACCCGGCATCAAGAAAAATTCACTTCCAGGCACGATCCAAGCAGATTGCAGTTTTTCAACAGAGCATTGGCTTGCTGTCTCAAAAAATCGAATGGAATCAATCTCATCATCAAAAAATTCTAAACGAAGTGGGTTCTTATAGTAAGGCACATAAATATCAAAAATACCCCCACGTACAGAAAATTGCCCCGCTTGCTCTACTTGTTCTACATATTCATAACCAAAGGTCACCAAATGAGATTTTAATTCCTGCTGGTCCAAAATCATTCCTACATGAAGTTCCATCATTCCCTGCATGAAATCTCCTATGGACAGCAGTTTTTTGCTTAATCCCTCCATTGTAGTAATGACTACAAACTGTTTGTCTTTTTCCAAAGTCAGCTTTGCCAATACTTCCAAACGTTTTTGTTCTAGTTCACCACTTTGTGCAATGACTTCATATGGTATCATTTCCAATGCCGGAAAATACAGAACTTCGTACATCGTCAATAACTGAGCAAAATCTTCCCACAACTCTTTTGCACGTTTTTCCGTATCACAGATAACTAACAAGCTGTTCTGTAATCGTTGTTTTGCAAGTGATGCAGTAACAAGCATTCTCTGCCCCTCATAAAGTCCATATACAGCGGCCTCATTTTCTTCGCGTAAAAGCTGCTGTATTTTTAATAACTCCGGATCATGGTCCAGAAAGTCCAGCAAATGCACAGTTGTTGTATTACTACTATTCATGATATCGTTTGCTGTTTTGGCTTCCATATCTCGGCACCTCTATCTCTATTTCTCTATTTGAAACAGTTTATTTTGCTTTACTATTATATTGATTCATAGCAGGCGCAATACCTTGTTTCAACCATATTTTCACTGCATCTACCGATGTAGCAACCGCTTCATCGATAAGTTTTTTATCAGTTCCTGCAAAAGGGGTCAGTACATAATCCTTGGTTTCATTTTTACCACGCCCAATGCCAATTTTCAAACGGTCAAAGTCATTGGAATTCAAATGTGCAATAATGTTTTTAATGCCATTATGTCCACCGGCACCACCACCTTGTTTAAAACGCAACTGGCCTGGTGGCAGGTCAAGATCGTCATGAATCACTAATAAGTCATCAATTTTGTCTTTATAATAATTCAGCAATTCCATCACCGATTGCCCACTTAAATTCATATAAGTTTGCGGTTTCACCAATAAAATTTTTTCACCATCCCAGGTTGCCATTTGTGTGAATGCTTGGCACTGTCGTTTTTCTACCGATACATTCAATTCATCAGCAATGGCATCCACTACCATAAAACCAACATTATGTTTGGTTTGTGCATATTCCTTTCCCGGATTCCCCAACCCAATAATCATTTTCATATTATATACCCCATTTTTCATTATTTTATTACAACACAATAACAGGGGCAAATAACATCTGCCCCTGTGTATATACTTTCTGTAATCGCGTTAAATTAGAACAAGTCGCTAACAGAACTTTCTGTATGGATGCGATAAATTGCTTCCCCAATGATTGGAGCAACGGATAATACTTTAATCTTATCGCATTTTTTGTCGCCCAAAGGAATTGTGTTAGTAGTAACAAGTTCCTGAATTGGGGAGTTTTCGATACGTTCAATTGCAGGACCGGATAATACAGCATGTGTGCAACATGCATCAACACATTTTGCACCTCTGTCAATCAGAGCCTGTGCACCGTGTGTAATAGTACCTGCTGTATCAATCATATCGTCTACTAAAATCACTTCTTTGCCTTCAATATCGCCAATGATATTCATTACTTCGGATACATTTGGCATAGGTCGTCTCTTATCAATAATAGCCAAAGGTACACCAATCTGCTCAGCCAGATTTCTAGCTCTAGCTACACCGCCCATGTCTGGAGAAACCACTACCAGATTCTCTCTATCTTTATGTTTGAAATATTCAGCCAGAATTGGCAAACCAAACAGATTATCTACCGGCATATCGAAAAAGCCTTGAATCTGCATTGCATGTAAATCCATCGCTAACAGACGGCTTGCACCTGCTTCGGTAATCATATTTGCTACCAATTTTGCTGTAATTGGTTCACGACCACGAGATTTTCTATCCTGACGAGCATAACCATAGTATGGCAATACAGCAGTAATACGGCTCGCGGAAGCACGACGCAATGCATCTGTCATAATTAATAATTCCATTAAATTATCATTTACCGGACTGCAGGTTGGCTGAATAATATAAGCATCGCAGCCACGAACACTTTCATCAATAATTAAGCTAATTTCACCATCACTGAAATGTTTTACTTTTGCTGCACCCAGTTTTACACCTAAATACTCAGCAATCTCCTGCGCTAATTCAGGATTGGCATTGCCGGTAAATAATTTCAGATTTCCTATTTCTCTTTTTGTATTTGTCATTCTGGTCTCCCCCAATCAGTTAAGTAACTATACTTATAATACCGAATTCAAACGATAAACTCAACCATTATTTGTCGATATCTTAAGAAAAAATAAAAGTTTTTACGAAAAACAATGTTATTGTTTCTTTTTAATTGCCTGGCGTTTACTCCATTCTTCTTTTAGACGCAATTCTCCACGCACAACAGCTAATGTATCAGCCGGAACGTCTTTGGTAATGGTAGAGCCTGCACCAATAAATGCTTTTTCTTCAACAGTAACCGGCGCAACTAAATTTGTATTGCTGCCAATAAAAGCTCCATCATGAATAATGGTCTGGTACTTATTTACACCATCATAGTTGCAAGTAATTGTACCACAACCTATATTCACACCACTGCCTACAGTTGCATCCCC
>JAFNVD010000015.1 GCA_017383785.1 Peptococcaceae bacterium
ATATATTGGTATCGAGAAACAGATAGATGAGGGCAGAGCAGAGGCTACGAAAGTTATCACCAAACATGCCAGTGATCGTATCGTAAAATATGCTTTTGACTATGCAGAAAAAATGGGTAAACAGAAAGTAACCGCCATTCATAAGGCCAACATTATGAAATTGACCGATGGATTATTCCTCAATTGTGCCAAAGAAGTAGCGCAAGGCTATCCGCATATTGCGTTCAATGACAAGATTATTGATGCAGCGTGTATGGATTTAGCACTGAACCCATATGCCTATGACGTACTGGTGGCGCCGAACTTGTACGGAGATATTATTTCTGACTTGGGCAGTGCGTTGGTAGGGGGCTTGGGCGTAGCACCGGGGGCCAATATTGGAGAAACTGCTGCAGTATTTGAAGCAGTGCATGGCTCCGCACCGGATATAGCAGGCAAAGACATTGCCAACCCAACATCAGCAATTTTATCCTCTGCTATGATGCTCAAACACATTGGCATGATGACAGAAGGGCAGCGCATTGAAGATGCCGTAGCCAAATGCTTCGCCAACGGCCAGATGACCGCCGAACTGGGCGGCAGTTTGGGATGCAAAGCATTTACGGAAGCTGTAATAAAAAATATGAGATAAATAAGAACCGCAACGGAACATGATTTCCGTTGCGGTTCTTTGTATCGTTTGCTAGTTTAAACAGTTATTCTACATCGCCAAACTCAATTTTGGCATCCTCTCGATTGCATTGAGAGGCATGTGCAGTTTGTTCTGTATGTTTTTGTGTCTTTTCTTTATTTTTTTGTTCAATGGAAAATAAGCAGTAGCCGAGTCCAATCAAGGAAAACACTGCTGCCAATACAGGCATAGCAATCACTAACAATGCTACTACTACCAAGAGTGCAATCTTTTTGGTGTTGCGTACAGTACCTTTGCCTTTGCATTCGGGACATACACGTTCTTTGGTGCCGTGACATTGATAACACTCTACCAATCCACGTCCGTTACAAATATGGCAAGGCTCATGTTCCAGCCAAGATTCCTGTTTTACGCGTTTGATTTTGCCTACGCCTTTGCATACGTGACAATCTACAGTGCCTTTTCCTTTGCAAGTGCTACAAGGGGTGCCGTCTGCATTTTTTCCGGTACCGCTGCATACTCCGCAAGATACTTTGCCTTTTTTGCAACCAGGATAATCGCATGGGACTTCATAGGTTTGTGAGGTGGTTTTACGCACAGAAACCACACCCGTCCCGTGACAGTTCGGACAGGAAAGTTCGTTGTTTTCGTTGCAGTTGCATACAATTGTGCCGGTGTTGCTACATACCGGGCATTCTTTTTTGAAGTTTGTCAGCCACGAAAGAATCTGTGACATGCTGTATTCCTCCAAGAATCTTATAATACCATTAAAATGATTGCAACAAATAGGGCAAACCCTACGCTGCAAGCCCCAATCATAAGCGGTTTGTTAAACTCAGTTAAATATCCAAGACCATGGCAAGTAGGACATTCAAATTCTTGACATTCGCCTTCTACTTCGCCACAGCTGCAGCAGATAATGACTTTATCTCCATTACAGGTAGAGCAAACGGTTTTCTTCTCAAATATATTCGCCATATGATTCCCACCTTATGCATCTATAATTTATATCGTGTTGCATGTATACACATAATAATTGATACTATTATTATACATGAATTGCTGCTACTTGGATAGCACAAATTTTCATTTTCATAATAAAAATTTATTCATCGCTTTCGATAGAGTTTACAATGAGGGTTAGAAACTGTAGTTTCCATCCTGAGAACGTAAAGACACATCGGCAGCGGTAACTGTTTGCAGCCCATCTACTGTGCGTACCAAGAGACTGCCGTCTATGGCAATATCCTCAGCAATACCGGTGTACAAAGGGATACCATACTGCTGTACCGATACTTCTCGGCCGATGATAGCACTTTGGGCAATCCATTGCTCTCGTACAGGAGCAAAGCCCTGTGTTTCCAGCAATGTGCAATTTTTTTGCAGCTGCTCTAAAATAGCATCTAATAATGTCATGCGATCAACATGCTGATTGGAAGCCATGGCCAAAGAGATTGCTTTTTCCTGCAGATCCGGTGGGAAGTCCTCTTTTGCTTGGTATACATTGATGCCGATGCCAATGGCAAGATAATAAGCTGTTTTGCTGTATGGAATGAGTTCCAGCAGAATGCCGCACAGTTTTCTTCCGTTTAATAATACATCGTTGGGCCATTTTAGTTTAGGTTCTAAATCGGTAGTTTGCGAAATGGCTTCGGCTACAGATAATGCTGCTGCAAAGGAGTATAGGCTGGCCTCAGCAAGCGTGGTGTGAGGCTCAATGATGGCAGTAAACCAGAGTCCGGTACCTTTAGGGGATTCCCAGGCACGTCCCAAGCGACCTTTGCCTCCGGTTTGCGATTCGGCTGTAATGACCGTACCGTGCAAAGATTGTGCGGCTGTTTGGCTTTGAATCATGCGTTTTGCTTCTAGATTGGTGGAGTCCAAAGTATCAAATGTGATTGTTTGCCACTGCATAGTAATACCTCCTTGCCATTATGAGCAATATCGTGTATGATAACTTCTGCAAATCATTATAGCATAGATTTGTCAATTCCTTTACAAAATAATATTATAGTTATTAGAGATATTTTATCTGTTTTTCGGAAAATTTATCTTGCATTCAAGCAACCTTTCTGATAGAATAATACAAGTGATTTCGAGGAAACAATTTCGGAATAATATAGATTAACCTACCGAAGGAGGTGTACATGATGTCTAGAAAATGTGAAATCTGCGGCAAAGGCGGCAATGTTGGTATGCAGGTGAGCCACTCCCATATCAGAACAAAGAAAAAATGGATGCCAAACATTCAGAAAGTAAGAGTTGTTGTGAACGGTACACCAAAAAAACTGAACGTATGCACTCGTTGCTTACGCTCCGGCAAAGTACAGAGAGCAAACTAATTGCATCATTTACACCTTGTAACCATACAAGGTGTCTTTTTTTGTCCTTTTTTCCGAAACTGCAAAATAAGATATGTGCACAGGAGAACAGACAGAATGATTAGAGTGTTATAAAATTGGGTATAACTTTTCTATCTCACTTATAGAATGTTAGAAAGGATGTTGGATATGTTTATTACCCAATTGGAATATCGTGAAAAAACCACAGCCACCAACTGGCGTCGCATGCAGTTTGACAAGCAGATGAATTTTGTATCAGAAGATCAGGCGCTGCCTGTACAGCTGTTGGATATGATCGCTTCCTTAGTAAAGTTTGGCTTAGGAAAGCCGGATCATCAGTTTGCCAATGGCATTGCCCGTGTTACTTTTCATGCAGCCCATCAGCAGTTTATGTGGTTCTGCAAAAGTACACTGCAGGAAGGGGCTTTGCTGATTGATGAGGAGGAACTGTACGACGAAGGCGATACCCTGCTTATGCGTAGAGCCTTTGAAGAATTTACGCTAGCCGATACAGAAGCCGGGCAAATAGCGGTTAGCACATCTATGCTGGCCCAGCACTCGGAGCTTGCGATACTACAGAAATTGCAGTATGGTTTTGGCCGTGTGTTGTATTTGAAACCGGATGATAGTGCAGTGGAAAGTGCATTAGAGCAAATGCGAAGCGTGGCACACGGTACATTAATCTTGCTGGATGGCAGCCTGTTATCTGCACCTTTGGATGTGGCAGGATTGGCACAACGTAGTGATATACAGCTGCTTACCGTAAACTGCATTGGGATCGCTGAGTATACCTTAGAACGCAAAGGCAAAAATATTGCTCTTGTGCAGAGTTAAAACGAACGACAATAAAAGAGCCGTTATGACTGTGTGACCACTCATAATGGCTCTTTTTGTTTGCTTAATTCATCAATGGTTATTTGCTCATACCCATTGTCATACCGGAAGCAGAGCTTGCGCTTGGCATGTTCTGTTCCGCATATTGAATCATTTTTTTTACCATATAACCGCCTACATAACCGTTTTCACGGCTGGTCAACTGACCTTTATCGGCAGTCTGGTAGTTGCTTAACCCTAATTCGTTGGCAACTTCATATTTAAAGTTGTTTAAGAAACCGGAAGCATTTTTTGCAGCTGGTTCGTTAG
>JAFNVD010000150.1 GCA_017383785.1 Peptococcaceae bacterium
AAATATTTTAGTTGTTCTATTCTCATAATGTTTCTCCTTATACTCAAACACTAAGATTCGCACTTTTACTCTAGTTTTATCATAACATTTTTTCATTCCAATTGTAATCCTGTTTAGTTTAAAAATTATGTTTTATATTCAATGTATCAGCTTATAGTTACTTTAACTTTTTACATAACAATCCAATTTATCTATGCAAAAAGACCAGAGCATCTCTACCCTGGTCTTCTTCCTTGTCATAATTGTTTTATTTCATTATCTTCTTTCTTTGATTTCCGCTGCGATATCTGCTACGAACTGATCTACATCTACTGCGCCCAGGTCGCCTTCGCCGCGTTTACGTAAACCTACAGTGTTAGAAGTAGCTTCTTTTTCACCTACTACCAGCATGTAAGGTACTTTCTGCATCTGAGATTCACGGATTTTGTAGCCGATTTTTTCATTACGGCTATCCACTTCTACTCTTACGCCGATTGCTTCCAGTTTGGATGCTACTTCGTAAGCATAGTCGTTGAATTTATCGGTAATAGGCAGAACACGTGCCTGTACAGGAGCCAGCCATGTTGGGAATGCACCTGCAAAGTGTTCGGTCAGAATGCCGATAAAACGTTCGATACTACCGAATACAGTACGGTGAACCATTACTGGACGATGTTTGTCACTATCTTCCCCGATGTAGCTCATATCGAATTTTTCAGGCATCTGGAAGTCTAACTGGATGGTACCGCACTGCCATGTACGGTCTAAGCAGTCCTGTAAATGGAAGTCGATTTTTGGACCGTAGAATGCGCCATCGCCTTCGTTTACGATATAATCCATACCCAGCTCGGTCAGAGCATCACGCAGAGCATCTGTTGCTTTTTCCCACAGTTCATCGCTGCCCATGGAGTCTTCCGGACGAGTGGACAATTCTACATGGTAGTTGAAACCAAATGTTTTGTATACGCTGTCAATCAGTTTGATTACGCCTTTTACTTCTTCGTTGATCTGTTCCGGCAGCATAAAGATATGAGCATCGTCCTGAGTAAATGCACGTACACGCATTAAACCGTGTAACGCACCACTTAATTCGTGACGGTGTACCAGACCCAATTCACTCCAGCGTAGCGGCAGATCACGATAGCTGTGCAGCTGGCTGTTGTACAGTAAAATACCGCCAGGGCAGTTCATCGGTTTGATTGCAAAAGGTTCTTCATCAATCTGAGTGAAGTACATATTTTCCTGATAGTGATCCCAGTGACCGGAACGTTCCCACAGAGTGCGGTTCATAATCAGAGGGGTACGAATTTCTTCGTAACCTGCTTTTGCATGCAGTTCTCTCCAGAATGTTTCTAAGTTATTACGCAGTGTGATACCTTTTGGATAGAACAGTGGGAAACCAGGCGCTTCGTCTACGAATGTAAACAGTTGCAATTCCTGACCCAGTTTACGGTGGTCACGACGTTTTGCTTCTTCCAGTTTGAATAAGTGTTCGTCCAAATCTGCTTTTTTCAGGAAGCATGTCCCATAGATACGCTGCAGCATTTTATTCTGTTCGCTGCCTCTCCAGTAAGCACCTGCCAAATTCAGCAATTTGATTGCTTTTACAGCACCTGTACTTACGATATGAGGACCTGCACACAGGTCTGTAAAGTCACCCTGTGTGTAAATGCTGATAACTGCATCTTCAGGCAGATCATTGATCAATTCTACTTTGTAAGGTTCGTTTTTCTCGGTAAACAGTTTGATAGCATCTTCTCTGCTCAGTTCCTGACGAGTGTAGGTTTCATCAGCCTGTACAATTTTCATCATTTCTGCTTCGATTAATTCTAAATCTGCAGGTGTGAATTTATGTTCAGAATCAAAGTCATAATAGAACCCGTCTTTGATTGCAGGCCCGATACCCAGTTTGGTGCCAGGGAACAGTTTCTGTACAGCCTGTGCTAAGATATGAGAAGTACTGTGACGGAATGTTTCGCGACCTTCTGCATCATCAAATGTATAGATGCTTACGGTTGCATCAGCACTGATTGGCTGATTTAAGCCTACCATTTCGTCATTTACTTTTGCAACAATTGCTTTTTTTGCTAAGCCGTTGCTGATATTTTTTGCTACTTCCATAGGAGTAACAACATCCTGTTCAAATGTTCTTACAGAACCGTCCGGTAATGTAATGTGAATCATTTTGATCCGCTCCTTTTCTAAAATAGGTCTTTGCCTATATTGTAAATTAAGTAATAAAATAAAAAAGCATCCGTCCCAATTTGGGACGAATGCATAAATCCGTGGTTCCACCCAAGTTAAGCCCAGCATCTCATAAGGCTGCTGTGCCACTCATTCATCGTTAACGAGATGACCCGCCTGCTGTTCTCAACAGGAACTCCGAGATGGTACCATATACAACGCCGTAAAGCACTCACAGCCAAGGTGCTTCTCTCTGAAACTTAATTGATATACAGCTTGTTCTCTTCATCGTTTGTATAATATTCACTACCCTATTATTATAAAGCTTCCATAGAGAATGTCAAGGACATTTACTCAAATTCTTGCTGCAATCTAAAAATTAAAATAACTGCAGTTGGTCTGATTCCGGCAATCCATTTAACACACCATGGTCTTGCAAGGTTTCTAAGATTGATTTCCCTACTTTCCCTCTTGCCGCTAAATCTTCAATAGAAGTAAACGGAGCTTCATTACGAGCATCTACAATACCTTGGGCTACGGCTTGTCCTAAGCCCGGCAATGCCATAAACGGCGGTATCAAACGATTATCAATTACCTGAAAATTCTCTGCATCAGATTCCAGCAGATTTACTTTCTCGCATTGATAACCACGCTGGCACATTTCCAGCGCAATCTCCAGTACAATCTGAAACTTCTTATCTTTTTCCGAGGCCTCATTCCCCAAAGACTTGATATATTCCATATGCTGCTGAATCCCTTCTAAGCCTTTGCAAATGAT
>JAFNVD010000016.1 GCA_017383785.1 Peptococcaceae bacterium
ACCCAGCTGAGCAGAGAAGCTCAGTACTACAGGCATCAGTACAACTGCCATAGCAGCATTGTTAGCAAAGTTGGTGATTACCAGAGCAACTAAGAACATGATAGCGATGAAGCCCATTTCAGACTGGCCGCCCAAGATTGGGTTCAGTACCTGTAACAGGAATGCTGTTACGCCTGTAGAAGCGTTGGACAGTGTGTTAGCACCGTATACAGCAGCAGCGATCATGAAGAAGATACCCCAGTTCATCTGACGATAAGCCATTTCTTTGAAGTCCAGTAATGGTTTGCCGTCGATACGGATTACCAGGAATGCAACAACGAATGCAACAGTTACACCCAGAGGCCCTAAGCTGTTGATGAAGGCACATACAGGGTTGCCTTTAATAAAGTTAGGAATCAGCAGAGTTAACAGATAAATAGGAATCATGATTAAGTATGCTTTCTGTACTTTATTCATTGGAGGCAGCTGCATCTGACTTTCAATCATAGCAGGGTCAACTGCTTTCAGTTTGCTAACATCTACACGCAACAGTTTGATTGCCAAAATGAAGATTGCCATGATGATAACAGTCATAATCAAGTTTACAGCCATATACTGTGCCATTGGTACCTGCATTGGAGCACCAAACATCTGTGCAGTCATACCCTGGAATGCACTTAATGGTACCAGCTGAGCGCCCATGAATGGGAAGAATGGCTGCATTAAGGTAGATACCAGGAACATACCAACGAAGAAGAAAGGCCAGATTTTATCTTCGCGAGTTAAGTTCAAAGCTTTAGTTAAGCTCAATGCTACAGGCCATAAAATAATCAGGGATGTGATTGGGCTTACCAGTGCGGACAGAACACCGCAGCAAGCATAGAACACAGCGATAAATACATAAGGACGACCTTTAAATACTTTTTTGGTCAGGAACCATTTTGCAATATACATAGTGTCGCCAACTTCATGCACAGCGCCAAACAGAGTCATTGCAAATAATGTTAATAATACAGTGTAGTTACCTACAGCATTCAGCCATACACTGTTAGAACCGGCAGGATCGATACCGGAAATCCCCAGCATGAACAGACCGAACAAACTTGGCCACAGTACATCTACCATAGACCACATGTAAACCATACCTAAGAAAGCACCAACGCATTTCATACCAACCGGTGTAATTGGATCAATCGGTGGCATGATCCAGAACAGAGCTGTAATAGCCAAACCGATGGCGGTGTGTACATAATACAGATCTTTTTTCTGTTTCTGATTAGACATAAAAAACACTCCTTTAAAATATAAAATTTTGAAAAGTTATGCGTTTTATGTCGTGTGAATTAGAATGATTGCGGTTATTTTGTCAACACAACAATTTGCTCGCATAAACTTTCTCTATCTGATGTATATCATACAATATAATTTTTTCTTTGGGAATTATAAGCTGTCTATAGGGGGGTATTTATCATGCCTATAACTCACAAAAAAACAGCACACAAAAAATGTGTGCTGTAAAACAAATACTATTTTTATTTGGTGATGACTTCTACGCCACCCATGTATGGACGCAATGCTTCCGGAATGATAACGCTGCCATCCGGCTGCTGATAGTTTTCCAGAATTGCTGCTACGGTACGACCTACTGCTAAGCCGGAACCGTTTAAAGTGTGTACGAAACGTACTTTGCCTTCTTCGTCGCGGAAACGAATATTGGCACGTCTTGCCTGGAATTCGCCGAAGTTGCTGCAAGAAGAGATTTCTTTGTAAGCGTTATAGCTTGGCAGCCATACTTCTACGTCATAAGTTTTGCAAGAGGAGAACCCAATATCACCTGTTGGCAATGTGATTACACGGTATGGCAGGTTCAGTGCCTGCAGTACATCTTCTGCATCCTGTGTCAGGCTTTCTAATTCTTCGAAAGAATGATCCGGATGAGCGAATTTTACCATTTCAACTTTGTGGAACTGGTGCTGACGGATGATACCGCGGGTATCACGACCTGCAGAACCTGCTTCCGCACGGAAACATGGGCTAAATGCACAATGTTTGATAGGCAAATCTTTTACATTCAGGATTTCATCACGATAGTAGTTGGTTACAGGTACTTCTGCAGTTGGAATCAGATAGTAGTCTGTACCTTCCAGTTTAAACATGTCTTCTGCGAATTTTGGCAGCTGACCGGTACCTGTCATACTTGCGCTATTTGCCATGTATGGAGGAATCAGTTCTACGTAACCGTGTTTTTCGGTATGAATATCTAAGAACAGACTGATAACGGCACGTTCCAGACGAGCACCCAAGCCTTTGTAGAATGTGAAACGAGCACCGGTTACTTTCCCTGCGCGTTCAAAATCCAGAATGCCCAATCCGGTACCGATATCCCAGTGCGCCAAAGGTTCCCCTTCGAATTTGCGTGGTTCGCCCCAGGTGCGTTCTACACGGTAGTTTTCTTCGCCGCCTTCCGGCAGAGATTCGTGTGGAATATTAGGGATGCTCAGGATGATTTCGTTCATCTGTGCATCAATTTCGCTTACTTGCTGGTCTAATGCTTTGATGTCTTCGCCTACTTTGCTCATTTCAGCTACCAGCTCATCTGCATTTTCACCGGCTTTTTTCATTTTACCGATTTCTTTAGAAACGGTGTTTCTTGTATTTTTCAGCTGCTCAACTTCAGTCAGCAGAGCTCTTCTTTTTTCATCTAATGCCAAGAATGGAGCTAAATCCAGATCCATGCCTCTTTTTTTCATACCGGCAACTACATCTTCCGGGTTAGAACGGACAAATTTAATATCTAACATAATTGCTGTCTCTCCTTTTAAATAGTATAAACACAGTTACCTATAGTTTAACGGCAAAAATGCAACAATGTCAAGCTTTCCGCTGTATTTTTGTCAAATTTTATTTTGTTTTCTTCAATTATATTTTCCATTCCTTTAAACTAGCCACCATCTCCAGCCAATATGGATACAACGCACATCGTGGTGTTAATTCAGCAGCAAAACCGGAAGCCAAATGATTCCCCTGTCGTATGGCAACAGTACCGTAAGTTTGACTTTGGCACAAAATACCCAGATTTGGTCCGGGCTCAGAAAATACAACATCAGGAACAAAATAACCGACAAAACGACCGCTGTTTAAGCCCGGAAGTTCTAGAATAGCTGTATTGAATTGAGAACGAGTATGACTGACGATAGTACAATTCAGTATTGGCAGCAGATTGTTTCTGCCCATGGCGGCAGCCCCGGCAGCGATGCCCCATAGAGACAATTGTTCTTGCCGATGCAAAATACTTTTTTGCAATGGATACAACCTTCTGCAGAGGCTGGGATAATGCCAATCGGTAACCAAAAGGCCATCAATATCTGCAATTTGTATAGGGTGATAGATGGGGCGGAACGAAATATGTACGGGGAAAGGATTTTGCTCGTAGAGTTGTACTTCCTGCAGCTGCAGAATATCATAACGTAATAACGTAGGCGGTCCGATGAGGCCGATCTGCAATGTTTGAATTGTATTAGTTTGCATGAAATCGCCTCCTCACACCAAAGAATGTATTGATACCATAGTGTATGCAAATGGCCGAAAAAAAGATAGTCTTGCATAGCGATTCGTGCAATGCTATAGTAAAGACGGGAGGTGGCATCATGTATTTTCCTGAAACATTAGAAGAATTAGAACAAATCAAGCAGGAGTGCAAAGCACTGGTGAACAAACGAGCGCTATTGAGTGGTGCCGCTGCTGTGATTCCTTTGCCGGGAGTAGATATTTCCGCAGATATTACAATTATGATGGAACTGTTGATTGAAATTAACAAACGATTCGGTTTATCAGAAGAGCAGCTGAATCAGATGGATTTTGAACGTAAAAAAGCGCTGCTGGTGATTATTTCGTCGGTAGGCAATGAACTGATAGGAAAAAATATTACCGCTTCACTGGTGCGTAGTGTTTTACGCAAGGCTAGCAGCAAAATTGCCGCAAAACAGACCAGCAAATTTATTCCCATTGCAGGACAAGCAGTTGCAGCGGGGATTAGTTTTGCCGCTATGCGTTATTTAGGAAACAACCATATCGAGCAATGCTACCAGATTGCACGACAATATATGAGCACTATTGATACGCGGTTTACAAGTGATGTTATTGATATTATATAGGAAAATAATAAAAAGTCAGGAGGATTTGATTATTTTTGGCTCGGATACCATCACCTTCGCCGTGCAAATAATCAAATATCCTGACTTTTATGTTTCGCTTTTTGTAGAAGTAAAACAAAAAAACCTGTGAGTAAACTCACAGGTTAATGGCGGAGAGAAAGGGATTTGAACCCTTGATACAGTTGCCCGTATACACGCTTTCCAGGCGTGCTCCTTCGACCACTCGGACATCTCTCCTCGTGCTTTCAGCGAATATTAGTTTATCACCTTTGTATAAAGAAGTCAAGCAAAATTTTTATAAATTTTCGATTAAAATAAAAATGTTTATAACCTCTTAAAATGGTGTATATAGATAGAAACCATAGTGTATAATTTATACCCCTATAAAAATCAGAAATCCTCTAAGTATTGTACAATCTATAGACAAAATTACGTTTATAGCATACAATATAATCAGACAGAAAAAATTTTTCTGTGTTCTCACAAAAACCTATAGACATTTGTGAAAAAAAGGTATAAAATAGCCATAGGTTTTATAAAAATAACTTCTAGGAGGTAACGTACAATGGATGGTCGTGCATTAGGTAAAGAAGGCTGCGAAAACGTAAAAGAAGTAGCTTCCAAATTCGGTATGACAGTTGTTTGCGATGAAAAAGAAGAAGAAAGATTACACGCAGACGTAATTCTGCCAGCAAGCGAACAGTGCGAAAACATGAAAACTGTTGCATCTAAAGTTGGTGTAACTGTTGTTTGTGATGAAGAAGCGTAATTTCGTCTTATTTCTGTAGAATTACACATTACAGAGCTGTATTCGTTTGCACGAGTACGGCTCTTTTTGTTAATATTTAATATCAGGAGGCGTTTGATATGGCATTTTTTGATGATTTGACAAAAAAACTGAGCACGGCGGCAGATATCGCTGTAGATAAAGCAAAAGACTTGGCAGAGACCGGAAAACTTAAACTAGATATTGCTACGGAAGAAAAAGAAGTGCAGAAGCTGTATGCCCAGATTGGGAAAGCAATCTATCAGCAGGAAAAAGATAATCCGGACAGTATTTTTGCTGCCGAATGCTATAACATTACCGAACGCTTACAGCGTATTGAAGAGTTGAAGACAGAGGCTCCTGCCGAAGAACCGGTAGTGGAAGCACCTGTAGAAGAATAAGTATAATCTGTCGCCATTGTGCGATAATTTATGAGAGGCGAAGCATCGCCTCTTTTTCGTTTTATACCTTGACTTTTGCAGTGGGGTTATGCTACAATAAGCGCTGTCATGCTAGACGGGGAGGTAGCGGTGCCCTGTAACCTGCAATCCGCTATAGCAGGGTTGATGTCTGTCCGAGGGTTGGCTTTGTGGAGTCTGCCTCAGGTAAGTGGTGTTGACGGCTGGGTCCTGCGCAACGTGAACTTATGAACCTTGTCAGGTCCGGAAGGAAGCAGCAATAAGTAAGCACTTGCGTGTGCCGTGGGAGTGCCTGGTTCGAGCTAACTGCCTGGGTACCGTCCGGAAAGACCTTCTCAGAGACAGATGCATGACATACATAATTAAATGGCTACGATCATTGCGGTCGTAGCCATTTTTCTTATCTTATTATAGAAAAGTTTATACTTATATAGAATTAAAACGGGCATTACATTATTCGTCCGCAGTCCCGCGTATTACGGAACATCGACACAGGGTGTCTGGCGATAGCTGGACAAGGCGAATAAGTATTGCCCGTTTAAAGTAATTATTTGTTTTTCTTTGCTCTGCGCTCTGCCAGAGAAATCACGTTGCTGTTAGAAGCGTTCGGATTATTTGCAGAGTTCTTCTGTGCAGCGTTTTTATGTGTTTGC
>JAFNVD010000151.1 GCA_017383785.1 Peptococcaceae bacterium
AAAAGTGCGGGCGAGAGGACTTGAACCTCCACGAGATTGCTCCCACTAGAACCTGAATCTAGCGCGTCTGCCAATTCCGCCACGCCCGCAAGTCGCTTGCGACTTGATTATATTATCATATTGTGTACATGAGGTCAAGCATTTTTTTTATTTTTGTAGTAATTTATTTTGTGCTATGATACAATGTAGCGGGTGATGAAAATGAAAGAACGAGATTATGGGGTTGATTTGCTGCGCATTTTTGCAGCGTTTTTGGTAGTATTGATACATTTATCGGCGGAAAACTGGGGCAGTTATGCCTACAACTCTACGGAATGGTTTGTGTGTCATTTTTTCGATAGTATTGGCCGTTCGGCGGTGCCGCTGTTTGTGATGATTAGCGGCATGTTTCTACTGGATCCTGTGAAAGAGTTGACTTTGAGCATGCTGTGGCATAAATATTGTAAGCGTATCGCAATGATATTTGTTGTGTGGTCTGCCTTTTATGCAGGCGTATTTTATGTGTTATGGCCGATATTGCAGGGTTATCCTGCCGGCTGGGGAACTGCATGGCAGATGACATGGAAAGGGCACTATCATTTATGGTATTGTAAGATGCTTTTAGGGTTATACCTTCTGATGCCGTTCTTAAAAAAGATTACAGCTGAAAAAGCATTGATGGAATATTTTTTGATTTTGTGTGCTGTGTTTACAGTGCTAATTCCTGTATTGCCGTTTCAAGTGGTAAAAGGGTTTATGAGCGAAACATTCTTTTACTTTACTTTGGGTTTTACCGGATATTTTGTACTGGGTTATTATTTGAAAACGATTATGCTTTCCGGCAAAACAAGAGGCTTGATTTATCTGGCTGGTATAATGGGATTACTGTTTACCATATTTGGCAGCGTGGCCAAGGCTTATGCTGTTGGGGTGCCGTACGGTTATTATGATCCGCAGCTTCCCAATGTGGTAAGCATGACGATTGCTATTTTTGTATTCTTTCAGTATCATGCAGGGAAAGTGGCTAACCGTTATAGCAAAGTGGTCAGTGCGTTGTCCGGTTGTACATTAGGCATTTATTTGATTCATCCAATGGTGATGGTGGTACTGCAGAAGGTGGGCATTGGCGTGGGTATGTGTCCATTGTACATCTCTATTCCTTTGGTAACCGTGCTGACTTTTATTATTAGTTTGTGCCTTGCATGGTGTATGAAAAAACTGCCGTTTATAAAAAATCTGGTGTAGCTGCTTGATGCTGCATTTGCATATCCCCCTTGTCTGTGCATATATATGATAGTGATATCATTTGCCGGGCGAGGGGGTTTTTATTCTGTGGAGCAGATGGAAAAATAGGGGGAATTACATACAACATAAGAAATATCGCAAAGACAAGTATGTGCGTTTGAGTTTAGAGCAACAGCTAGATGGCATGGTGACATTATGTATTACTTCGAATAGACCATCAGAAGTGTTATCGCTGCTTTCTGAGTATCAGATTAGAATGCATCATATAAGTTCAGAAAAAACAATGCTTCAGATTACGATTGATTTAGATGATTTTAAACGTACTCAGCGACTTTTGCGTGATCACCATTATCGGTTTCGTATTTGCGGCAAATGTGGAATGCCTTTTTTGATTAGCAGATGCAAAAGACACAAAGGTATATGGATTGGGCTGGTATGTGTTGTGCTTTTGTGGCATTTCATGTTGTCATTTTTGTGGACTTATGAAGTAAATGGCAATGAACGATACAGTGAAGCGCATATAATTGCATTGGTGCAGCAGTATGGCTTATGGCCCGGTACTAGACTTTCCGAGATAGACTATGATGTACTGGAGCATACTATAGAACTGGAACATCCGGAATTTACTTGGGTGCAGCTAACTTTTGAGGGTACCACACTTTGTATTGATGTGAAAGAGCGTTTGGCCGATACAGTAGATTTACAGGATAGTGGCAGTATTGTGGCCAAAGCAGATGGACAAATTACAGAGTTGACTGTATATACCGGCACTGCTATGGTGGAAACGGGCGATACGGTACATGCCGGGCAAGTGCTGATTGGTGGATGGGACTATCCGGAACGAGTACGCAATACGATGGGTGTATTTGTAGATGCAGGAGAACCTTATGCGGTACATGCACAAGGTGTAGTGCGTGGCGAAACTGCACATAGAGCATTGGGAACGTGTGCATCGGAAGAATCCTGGCTTGTGAAAACCGGGCGCAGTGTGCAGGGAACAGCAATCTTATGGGGGAAACACCGGTTTTTTCTGTATGGGGAAAAAGAATCACCGTACCAATATAGTGAAATTGATACGGAACGCAGGAGTGTTTTTTCATGGGGAAAATGGTATTGCCCAATCATCATTTGTACGACTACTTATTATGAGCAAACTGTAGTACAGCGCAGTTTTACTCCGGAAGAAGCATACCAAACGGCGATAGAACGAGCTAGACGCATTTTACAGCAAACTATGCCGCAGGATAGCGTGTTTATACGGGAAAATAGCGGCATGCATCGCAGTACACAAGATGGCGTGATACAAGCGGAAGTTGTGTGGGTTGTTGAGGAACCATTGGGGCAAATAGCGCAAGTTTCCCTGCCATAATCGTTTTAACAGCACCGGATTATTTGATTATTTTTGGCTCGGATACCATCACCTTCGCCGTGCAAATAATCAAATATCGCGGTGCTGCTGTATAAATATAAATCGTAGGGGACGACGTCACGGCGTCCTAAAAAATGAAAAATATTTTGTGAAAATTTTTATTATTTTATGTTTAAGGTGAAAAAAGCAGGGGTATATATAAAACATAACAGCGAGAGAGAAATAACAAACACACCTCTCGAGTGAAAAAGTTTACTAAATAAAAAATATAAAGAAACCAAA
>JAFNVD010000152.1 GCA_017383785.1 Peptococcaceae bacterium
GCAGGAGGCAGTACCATTACGCAGCAACTGTGCAAAAATCAGTTTTTTACACAGAAAAAATTGTTTACTCGTAAAATTGCCGAAGTGTTTATGGTGCGAAAAATTGAGAACAGTTACACCAAAAATGAAATTTTGGAACTATATATCAATAGTATTTACTACGGTAATGGGTATTACTCTTTGGCTGATGCCGGTGCAGGATATTTTGGCAAAACAGTGGCAGAGTTAAATGCTTGGGAGTGTACTTTGCTGGCCGGGTTGCCTAATGCGCCTTCGGCATATGCACCGAATAAGCATCCTGAGCTTGCTTTGCAGAGGCAGATACAGGTGTTGAATGCTATGGTAAAGTATGATTTTATTACGCAGAAACAAGCAAAAGAAATTCTGCAACAGTGCCCGGAAAATTTTTTGTAAAAAATAATTGTTTTTCGGGAACTTTTTCTGCAACTTTTACGTTTATAGAATGGCGCCACATTCCGTGGAGCTATTTATAAAATAAAACTAATTTTAAAAATGAAAAGGAGATTCAAACAATCATGAAAAGAAACATGAAAAAAATTGCAAGTGTATTATTAGTAGCTATGTTGGCTCTGTGTCTGACAGCTTGTGGCGGTGGTAAAGACAATGGCGGTGCTGTTGAAATTGCAGATGCTACAGAAATTCTGACCACTGTATGGGGTACTTATGCAGAAGATGAAATGTTTGCAGCTGCCGGTGGCGACTCCGAAAACATGAGCATGGAAGGTCCTGCAAAATTTGATGTAAGCAAAACAGAAGAACTGGCTTATCTGTTAAACTTCCCTGCAGAATTGGCTGATAAAATTGATGATGCAGCTTCTCTGATGCACATGATGAATGCGAATACATTTACTGCTGGTGCTTACCATGTAGCTGATGCTGCTGATATGAGCGCTGTTGTAGATGCAATCAAAGATAAAGTAATGAACAACCACTGGATGTGCGGTTTCCCTGAAACTCTGATTATTGTTCAGGTTGGCGATAGCTATGTAGTATCTGCTTATGGTAACGGTGAACTGATTGACAACTTCCAGAGCAAATTACTGGCTGCTTACAAAGGTGCTGCTGAAGTAGTAGTAGAAGAAAGCCTGATGTAATTGCCGTATGGTATTCTCTAGTATTCCATTTTTATATTATTTTTTGCCGATTGTGCTGTTATGTTATGCAGTAGCACCGGCAAAATGCAAAAACATGGTCTTGCTTTTAGCAAGCCTTGTTTTTTATGCGTGGGGAGAACCAAAACTAGTACTGCTGATGGCTGTTTCCGTGGTTTTAGGGTATGTGTTTGGTTTGTTGATAGAAAAACACCGTGGGACTATCCATGCGAAATACTATATGATTGCCTCTATAGTCATTAGCGTAGGTTTTTTGGGGTATTTTAAATACGCAGATTTCTTTATTGCCAATATCAATATGGCGACGGGCTTGTCATTGCCGTTGTTGAAAGTAGCTTTGCCGATTGGGATTAGCTTTTATACATTTCAGCTCATCAGTTATATTGTTGATGTGTATCGTGGTACTGCGGCACAGCATAGTCTGTTGAATTTAGCTACTTATATTGCTATGTTTCCACAGCTGATTGCAGGGCCGATTGTACGTTATACCGACATTGCAAAAGATTTGACGGAGCGTGTACATCGTTTTGAAGACATTGCATATGGCATTCGACGTTTTGTGATTGGGTTGTCCAAAAAGGTGCTCATTGCCAACCAATTGGGTGAACTGTGCGATATTTTTCAGTCTTCCGGTGAACAGTCTGTTTTGTTTTTCTGGATGTATGCGATATCCGTATCCTTGCAGATTTATTTTGATTTCTCCGGTTATAGTGACATGGCTATCGGTTTGGGAAGATTATTTGGATTCAAGTTTATGGAGAACTTCAACTATCCGTATATTTCCAAAAGCGTGACAGAATTCTGGCGCAGATGGCATATTTCTTTAGGAAGCTGGTTTAGAGATTATATCTATATCCCTTTGGGTGGGAACCGTGTTTCTAAAGGGCGCCATTTGTTTAATATTTTTGTGGTGTGGTTTTTGACCGGGTTTTGGCATGGTGCTGCGTGGAACTTTATTGTTTGGGGGCTGTATTTTGCAGTGCTCCTGGTAATTGAAAAGTTCTTTATGCTCAAATATATGGAGCGGATGCCAAAAGTGCTGGTGCATGGCTATGTGTTATTGGCCAGTGTCATTAGCTTTGTTATCTTTGATGCGGCGAATATGGCATCGGCATTTGCTTATATTGGTGCTATGTTTGGCTTTGGCGGATTGCCTTTGGTAAGTGTCGAAACCTTGTACTACTTGCGTAGCTATGCTATATTGCTAATCTTGGCACTGATTGGTGCGACCCCTTTGGTAAAATCCATTGCCAATCGTATCATGACTGCACAATGGACAGAAAGTACTTTGGGCACAGTGTTGTCCACCGCTTTAGAACTACTGGTGTTGATTGTATTGTTTGTGGTGTCTACTGCATATTTGGTAGATGGTTCATTCAATCCATTCTTGTATTTCCGATTTTAAGGAGGCGGCATAGCATATGAAACAGAAAAAATACAGAATTTATACCTGTGTATTTGCCGTGCTGTTCTTCAGTTTATCGATTGTCTGCTGGCTGAAACCGGCCGACGCCTTCTCTGTAACGGAACGTCGTCCGTTGGACCAGTTCCCAACATTGAATGTGAATACACTGCTTAATGGCAGCTTTATGAGCAAGTTTGAGGAATATACACTGGATCAATTTCCGTTGCGTGATGATTTTCGCAGCCTAAAAGCGATGGTAAGTAAATATGTATTGGGTCAGAAAGACAACAACAATATTTATATTGTAGATGGTCAGATTAGTGAATTGGATGTTGCAGTAAATGAAAAAGCCTTGTCAAAGGCTATTAACAAATTTACGACAATTTATGATACTTATATGAAGGACACCAATGTCCATGTGTATTATTCTATGATTCCGGATAAGAATTATTTTCTTGCGGAACAACATGGATATCCCGCATTAGATTACGATGTTTTACGAGAGAAACTGCATATCGGGTTGGATTATATGCAGTATATTGATATCTTTCCGTTGTTGTCTATTGGAGATTATTATTATACAGATACTCATTGGCGTCAGGATTGTATCGTAGAAGTGGCAAAACATCTTGCTGATGCTATGGGTACAGATATTGATACGGTATATACTACGCAAGAGTTGGACAATCCGTTTTATGGTGTGTATTATGGCCAGTTAGGGTTGCCTGTTGATGCAGATCGCATTACCTATCTGACAAATGATACATTGGCTAACTGCATTGTATATGACCATCAGAATGACAGAGAAATGTCTGTGTATGATATGGACAAAGCTGCAGACCGCGACCCATACGAAATGTTTTTGGGCGGTTCTTTGGCTGTCATCACCATTGATAACCCAAATGCCAATACCGATAAAGAATTGGTCATCTTCCGTGATTCCTTTGGCAGCAGTATTGCACCGTTGTTGGTGGAAGGCTATGCTAAAATCACATTGCTGGATGCCCGGTATTTGCATCAGAATATGATTGGCAATTTTGTGACATTCGACAATCAGGATGTGCTATTTTTGCATAGTACCTCTGTATTGAATAATGAGATTGCTTTTAAGTAAATAGAATAAGTAGATACAAGCCGTATTTGTGAGAACGTTGTCCTTGCAAATGCGGTTTTTATTTTTTTCGTCACAATGAAATATTTTGCTTGATTTTGGATAAAATTTAATGAATTCGTAACAAAAAATATATACAATTAAAACAATCTTATGATATAATATCAAAAACTAGATTGCGTAGTTTTTGTGATTAAACTTAATTGTATTGAGAGGAGACCTCATATCATGCAAAAAATAGTACTTGTGGCCGAATCCGGTTCTGATTTGATGCCGCACTGGAGAGAAAAATACGGAATTCACATTGTACCAATGTACGTAACCTTTGGTGAGGAAACAAAAGACGACGGTTCATTTCCGGTAGAAGACGTATGTAATTATTATAATCGTACTGGCAAAGCTCCAAAAACCAGTGGCAGCAATCCGGAGGATTTTATCAGTTTGTTTGACGAAATCCATGCCAATGATCCGGATGCACATATTTTGTACTTGGCATATTCTGCTGTTACTACTTGTGCTTATCAGAGTGCTGTTATCGCAGCGCAAGGCAGAGACTATGTAACTTGTCTGGATACCAAACAGGTATCTGTAGGCCAGAGCGCGGCAGTGGTTCGAATGGCACGTTTGATTGAAGCCCATCCGGAATGGAATATTGAGCAAATCAAAGAGGCTTTCTCTGAAGTAGTAGCAGAAACCAATATGTGTTTTATTCCAAGCAATTTGGATTATTTGCGTGCCGGTGGCCGGGTAAGTAACGCTGCAGCCATTGCCGGCAATATCCTGGGACTTAAGCCATGCATTGAGATTGTAGATGGTTACTTGAAAGCGACAAAAAAATATCGTGGCAATTACAACAAAGTATTGCCAAAATTAATTCAGGAATTTGTAGAGAAAAATAATCTCGATCGTGAGGAAATCTGGCTATGCAATACAGTACAGTTCTCTAAAGAAATGAAAGCACTGGTTGAAGATACTGTCAAAGCGTTGGGTTTCAAATCTTATCATTGGACAGATTGTGGCGGTGTAATCACTACCCACGGTGGTCCAAATGCTTTCGGCATTGCCGGATATAGTGCAAAATAAATATGTTGCGATACCAAGAGAGCGATAGAGTCAAGGCTTTATCGCTTTTTGCTGTTTAAATTCATAATACTGTAACAAAATTGTAATGCAATCGCAATATAAGGCATGCTATAATGATTTCGCAGTATCAATATGAAACAATGTGAGGTTGTCATGAAAAAAGAACAGGAAACAATGAAAACTATAACAGTTTTGTTGACAAAATACTCTGACTGGTTCAGTGTCTTTTTGTGCAAAATTTGTAGAAATACTTATTCCCATGCCTCTATTTCTATTGATGGAAACGAGGAGATTTTCTATAGCTTTAACTACAAAGGTTTTGTTGTGGAAAAACCGAAAAAATATGCGCCGAAAACTCGTATGGCGGGCAGTATGTGCATTCGTATGCAAGTGCCGGAATCTGTGCATAAAAAGCTGGAAGAAGAGCTGGATCGATTTATGAATAATCGGGAACAGTTTACCTACTCTACCTTAGGTGTAATTTTGTGTCTGCTGAAAATTCCGCATAAGTTTAAAAATTCTTACTTTTGCTCTCAATTTGTAGCAGAAGTATTGACAAAAGCCGGTGCGGCACGGCTGAAAAAGAACGAGTCGCTGTATTTACCGATGCATTTTGTAGATCGTATGGAATGCAACTATTCAAAAAAACAAATCGTAAAAAACGTAATCTGTTAATAATAATGGCATATACCATTCGGACGATAGCACCAATTTGTGCTGTCGTTTTTTTATGCAGTGTTATCGAGTGTAAACAATTCAGCAACAATTCGGTGTTATAATACCCACAACAAAGCAAGGTATGATACAATAAGTGTAATACTGTATGGGAAAGACAGGAGGTTATGCAGTATGGTTCGTATATTGGTATTAGAAGACGATAAAAATCTGAATCATATGGTGTGTACATTTTTGAATGATAGCGGGTTTGTCACCAAAGGTTGTTTACATGCCAATGAAGCTTACGATGAAATGTACAATAATTTGTACGATATGATTATTTCTGATATTATGATGCCCGATATCGATGGTTTTGAATTTGCGGAAACAGTACGCAGAGTGAATAAAACTATCCCGATTTTATTTATGTCGGCCAAAGATGATTTGCCTAGCAAAAAGAAAGGGTTCCAGATTGGCATTGATGACTATATGGTGAAGCCGGTAGAACTAGACGAAATGTTGTTTCGTGTAAAAGCGTTATTACGCAGAGCCAACATTGAGATGAGCCGCAAAATCACTATGGGCAATTTGACTCTGGATGCCGATGCTATGAGTGCGGAAATTGATGGGGAAGAAATTAACCTGACTACTAGAGAGTTTAACATTATCTATAAAATGCTGTCTTACCCGAAAAAAACATTTTCTCGTGCACAGCTAATGGATGAGTTTTGGGGTATGGACAGTGATACCAGTCTGAGAGCGGTGGATGTATATATTACCAAACTGCGCGACAAGCTGGAAC
>JAFNVD010000153.1 GCA_017383785.1 Peptococcaceae bacterium
CTGTAAATCGCCCTGATATGCCAAATGATTACACTCCAACCGAGCCGCAGTTGCGCTTAAGAACTGCTCTAATGTCATCGGCTCAGGCAATAAACCTACACGGCCAATGCCATATTCCTCAGTGATATTTTCCAGCACAGCCACATCCTGCAGCTGCAAGGCTTTTGCCAATACGTCATTGACTCCGCCTACTGCCATATCCAGATTGGTATGGGCACAATACAAGTTGATATCATTCTGTATCAGTTTGATAATGCTTCGCCCCAACACATGGTCGGTGGTAACTGTTTTGGTTGGTTTAAAAATCATAGGATGGTGGGTAAGGAGCATGTCTGCCTTTGCATCCACCGCTGCCTGGATAGCTGCCTCGCCCGGAGTCAGTGCAATCATCACTTTACCGATGACTTTATCTCTTCTACCTACCTGCAAGCCACAGTTGTCCCATTCCTCTGCATAAGATAGCGGTGCCCATTGTTCTAATTCCTTTAAGAAAGTGTCACACCCAATTTGCATTTAATCACCCCATTGATATCTTCCCATTTCTGGCGAAGCTGTTTTTCTTTTTTACGGCTTTCTTCACTATCGCTTTGCGCAAGCTGTGCCAAAATATACTGGGCTTTCTCCCATTCTTCACTGATATATAAGCCCAGTAAAGGATGATGTTCTGCCAACAATTTTGGCCCCAAGTACAAGTCGGTGGCAGACATAAAACGATCACTTCTGCCCTGTTCCAATACAATAATCACAGAGAAAATATCGTTTTCTCTTACCAAATCTTCGGCAACAATCTGCCAACGATTTTTTTCCGCCCACACACGCACTGCCTCTGCCCCTACATTTGGCTGCAGAATAATGCGTTTTAAGCGATCTACCACATTTGGAGACGCGTCCAAAATATCAATCATCAACGCACCGCCCATACCGGCAATGGTGACAGTATCTACTTCTCCGGGCTTTAACACTGCCAAGCCGTTGCCCAAACGGGTAGATACTTTATCTGCTACATTGTAGTCGGTAATATTTTTCTGCGCCAAAGACAACGGCTGGGCATTCACATCACATGCAATGACCTGTTCTGCCTGCCCACTCTGCGCCAGATAGCATGGCAAAAAACCATGGTCTGTGCCAATATCCGCTACCTTCGCACCCTGCGGCACAAAATTTGCAATGGCCTGTAAACGCTGAGACAATTTAATCATATTATTCGTCCTCCTCATAAGCCAATATATCCGCCGGCTGACAGTCCAGCGCACGGCAAATCTCCTCCAGCGTGGAAAACCGAATTGCCTTGGCTTTATTATTCTTTAATATCGACAGATTGGCCGGCGTAATCCCAATGCGTTCCGCCAGTTCGCCCGACGACATCTTGCGTTTCGCCATTACCACGTCCAGATTTACTACAATCGGCATAACACCGCTCCCTTCTGCATCATTTATACATTCACTTGAATCTAAATGGTAAAGTCATTTTCCTCTTTGATAGCAATTGCCTCGGAAAGCATATTTTTGATAACCCGTACAAAGAGCCCCAAAAAGCCTATTACACCGGAAGCAAAAATCAGCACCGGCCATTTGAATGCTGCAATCAATAAAAATATCGCCGCAAAAAAGCATGCCCAGCTTACCAAACGCAAACTGGCTGTATTCTTTACCGAAAAGATGAGCCCTTGCTGAATATTGGAGAGCATTTTGTGCAAACCATAAAACGCTAAAAGAATCGGTGCAAACAATAAGCAAAACAGTATTAGAATATCAAAGGGAATTTGCTGCATAAAAAATAATGTCGGCACTGCAATACCCAATATACACCATACCACCATAGCAATTCGCATCCACCATGTGGTCAGCAATAACGATTTGGAATTGTCCCACAAAATTCTCACCCTCTTTCCTTCATCAATTTCTTACTTCATTATATGCCTTACGATTATCGTTTGTCAATTATAATATATCGAAAAACGATAACAAAACATCACACCACTCATATTTTCCATACTAACGCATATATATACCGTAAACCGAAAAAGGAGGCGTTTGCTCTTGAATCCGGAACTAACACAACTGCAAAAGAAACTGGATCATATTCTAAACGAACTATACCCCTTATTACGAGAATACGCCCAGCTTCGCCGCAGTTCTCCACAAATACGTGCACAAAGCAGCAAAGTACTGGAACAGTTTTTACTGCAAATCATGCGTATGACCAAACAAGTCAGTCAAGAATATAACGATGACCTCATGCAGGGCATTTCTTTGTTCAAACTAAAAATGATGCAATAAATCTAGCAAGTACAAACAGAAGCGACCCTACCCATAAGGATAGAGTCGCTTCTAATATTGAAAGAGTTATGTTAAGAAACCTAATTTCAATACTGCTATTATACTCTTTCGGTAAAGATTTCGTAAGCAGGTGCCCCTTCACAGTTTGCAGGGATTTCACAGCCTAACAGTACGGATACGGTAGGTGCTACGTCTACTTCACGAATATAGTTTTTCACTTTATGACCAGCTTTTACACCAGGGCCTGCAGCGATAAAAATAGGAGATACGGAGGTATCGTTGTGACCGCAAGCAGTAGATAA
>JAFNVD010000154.1 GCA_017383785.1 Peptococcaceae bacterium
CAGCCGGCATTGAAACCATCACATCTATCATGAAAATGAATCGGAAGTAAAAATAGGCAAAACGAAAGGACGCCCCAAATGAAGAGGCATCCTTGTTGTATATATGGTACGATTGTTTATTTTACATATTGGGCATCGTTTTTGGTAAGTAGATACAGGCAGTACTGATTCATGCTGATGCCTTCACGTTTGGAGTGCTCTGCCAGCTGTTTGTGCAGGCTTTTGGGTATGCGCAGTTTGAACTGACCGGAATAATTGTTTAGTTCATCCGGTTCAGGGATAGCAATACCATCTTCTAATGCGGCGGTAATCCATGCTTTTTTGGCATCTTGTATATTGGTGATGGCGGATTCCAGTGTATCGCCACAGCTTACACAGCCGGGCAGCTCCGGATAAGCTGCGGCATAACCGCCTTCTACAGTATCAGGCACTAGCTCTAGACGATAAGGCAATGCCATATATTCCTCAATTGTTTTCATGGTTCAGCGCCTCGCTTTCTACAACTTGTTTTACCAGTGCTACATACACTTTCTTGATAGGCTCATGCTTGGGAATTGTGATTGGCATACAGCCCGGTTTGCGAAATGTATAGTGACTGCTGCCACTTCGCGGTGTATGCATTTGATAGCCATAGCTTTCCAACACTTTACGTAGTTCATGAAATCGTAAATCTTTTGAGAGTGCGTAGATGCGGTTTAATAGTTTATCCCACTGTGTCATGAGTATTCCTCGTTTCTATTATATTATGGTGTCACATGTGGTGTCAATAGTTATTTATTACCATGTATATATTTTACAGAATGACAGGAAAGGAATCAACGGCGAAATTCCGCACGTTTTGACGAAATCTTGTCGATATTTGTCTAAATTTTTTTATTTCTATTGCTTTTTCAGGTTTTTTGCCTCTTTTTTGCATCCTTTTATGAGTTACAATCATATATGAATAAACAAATATTAGGAAGGTGATTGAGCATGACGAAAAAAAGAAAAACTTTAAAAGTCATCATTTGTGTGTTAATTGCACTTGCAATGATTGGTTTTATTAGTATAGGTGTAATAGCGGAACGGTACGGCATCTATGTGGCAGGTGAAGCTGTAACAAGAGCCAACAAAGGCGATATTTTAGGTGACGGTACGGTGTACTATGATGCGGGTATCAATGTCCTCACATTTAACAATGCCACAATTGAGTCCGATGAAATAATTGTATACTCGACGAATGATTTGTTTATTGAACTGATTGGCGAAAATAAATTTATCTGCACGAGCGAGGTATGCAGTGGTGGTGTTTATGCAGGCGACTACAACATTTATAAGGATCTTTCCTTTATAGGAGACGGTTCTTTGACAATCGAACTTCAAAATAGAAGCACAGAAGCAGTAGGCATATGTGCTTCAGCGCTTACAATCGCCAACGATGTTACCGTGATCACTGCTGATTGCGAAAAAGTGGTGCACGGCATTGCCTGTGATTCTTCACTAATGATTACAGGGAACGGCACCGTTACTGTAAAGAATGGTGCGGCACAGAACAGCATCGCTGTCCGTGTTCGCGGCAATGCGCTGTTTGAAGCAGGAGCTGCACTCGATATTTCTGTGAATCCGGGCACGACCGAAATTTGTAAAGGGCTCAGTGTCAGCGGCGATATCTTGCTTGGCAAAGACACTTCATTAGCAGTTTCCGTTGATGATACCGCTACAGATTTGGGTGAGTGCATTCGTGTATCCGGCCTTATGGAGATTGGGGTTGGTTCCACTGTGACAGCTTCGGCAAAAAATGCGTATGCAATTGAGTGCTTCGGAGCCATAGAGGCTAATAAGGGTGCGAGTATTTCTGCAGTTTCTGATAAAAACGACGTCGACATTTTCTGCAGCGGTGCTGTGGTAAATTGCGGTGCTACAATTGATGGCGAAATCGATGCCATTGGCGGAATTCATAATCGAGATGAAAATTAAACGGAGGTGAAATATATGAATTGGAACAACATGCCACTCTCTCACAAAATCGCTACAATCATTGCCGGCCTTGCCGTTGCAGTTTGGATGATTCCTCATGTGAAACCGGACCTGTTACCTATTGACCCAACTTATCCTGCTATTGCGGTGTTCACAGTTTGTGAAGCTGTAGTCTGCTGGAAAGAAAAACGGACGTGGGCTTATCTTTTGATTGCCGGTGCGGTTATTTGTACCGCTTGTTTCCTTCTAGAACTGACGCTGTAAGTTCTTTTGTATTTTATTGTTTTCTCCAATAGGCAATGATTCATAAATAGAAACGGCATAATGGGACAGTGCTTAGTCATACAGTGATAATAGCAAATGAAACGGGAGGGGAATAACTTGCTATTAGAACTGGTGAAACAGCTGGTGTTTTTGACGGGGTATCTTAGTCAAAATGCTTTTCCACAGCCGTTAGAAGAACACGATGAAGCAGAATGGGTGAAGCGGCTGCAAAAAGGTGATGCAGAGGCAAAAGATGTGCTCATCCAGCACAATCTTCGCTTGGTAGCACATATTGCAAAGAAATTTGACAATGTAGCGGAAGATCAGGATGATTTGATTTCTATCGGCACCATTGGATTGATTAAAGCGATTAACACGTTTAATCCCGGCAAGAAAGCAAAGCTAGGGACCTATGCGGCGCGTTGTATAGAGAATGAGATACTCATGCACATTCGGGCACAACGTAAACACAAATGTGAGGTATCGCTGAATGAACCAATCGGTACCGATTCGGAAGGCAATCAGATTAGTTTGCGTGATATCTTGGGAACAGACGGAGATATGGTGGCAGAG
>JAFNVD010000155.1 GCA_017383785.1 Peptococcaceae bacterium
AATAGCCCGGCATCACAACAAAACGGCACACCATTAGCTGCAATCTCTGCTGCCTGTAATAGGTTATTTTTCGGCAAGGCCAAACTCGTCGCAAAATCATTGGTAGTGCCTGCCGGAATATACCCCAACATTGGCTGCGCAGCCAAATCTATCAAGCCACGTACCGCTTCATTCAAGGTACCATCACCACCGGCACATACCACCATACTATATCGGCTGCCCTCAGCCTTAATGATATCGGTTACTTCACCGGAATACTGCGTAGTACGAATTACTACCCGCCACCCTGCTTTCACTAGGATGTCTACGATTTCCATCAAATTTTGTTTCACTTCAGCTTTACCCGCTTTTGGGTTTACCAATAAAAGCAGCTCTTTTACTTGTGCTGTCTGCTGCTCTAATGCATTTTGCATGATATTTCCCTTCTTTTACTTTGTTACATTCACAATACATTACGGAAATAACGCACGTATTTCCTCAATACGCTGTTTGCACAAATCATATCCGTACTGATAACTTGTTTCAATTCGGCGCACATCTTTCTCGAAGCTATCAATGATACCTTCTCCTGCCGGACGCAAGATAATGGCTTTTCCCTCTCGCTCTAACGCTTCACAATACTGTACTGTTTCATTATAAGCAATATGCCGTGTCAACAACGGCTCCACTAAGTTTGGATATTTCTTGCACAATAATTTTGCAGCTACAGCATTTGCTTTACTGGATTCTTTTATATAACCTTGCGGCCGTGTCAATACAATTAACAGTTTATCATGACCATCAGCCTGTGCTTTACGCACCGGAATCGGATCACAGATTCCGCCATCGTAATACTCATTCCCATTTAGCTTTACAACAGGAAATACCATAGGAATCGCACAAGTGGCTTTTACCATGGTATTTTTTTGATCAAGCTCCTTACCATCCAGATATTCTATCTGTCCGGTCTTTGCATTGGTGACACCTACACGAAAGTCACCCTCATACTGTGCGAAAGATTCCCAATCAAACGGAAGCAGATTATTTGGAATTTCCTCAAATACAAATTCTACACCAAATATACTTTTATCTTTTAGCAGATTTCCTGCGCCTAAATAACGTTTGTCGTTGCGATATCGCTGCAAAATTTTCAGATTACGTTCCTTTTGTCGGGAAGCATAAGAAAACCCGTCGGTAATCCCTGCAGACACACCAATACAATACGGAAACATGATGTCTTCATCTAACAACGCATCCATTACTCCTGCGCTAAAAATAGGACGGAATGTACCGCCCTCCAATACCAAACCCGGCATATTGCTCCACTCCTATTACCGTTTATTTTTCTTTCTATTATAATCATTCCATGTGATAATGAAAAGTCCTTGCCCATATAGTTCACAAATAATTATTCCTTATAAGAAAAACATTTGTCTACACCTTTCCATTTGTTTTTTATTATGGTATACTTGTTTATGAGGAACAGACTTCCTTGCAAATTTATTTCAACACTTTTTACATCAGGAGGGATTCATTATGACCAACATGGTAATCACGATTAGTAGAGAATATGGTAGTGGCGGCCGCCAGATTGGTGAACAGTTAGCAAAAGAATTAGGATTTGCATTCTATGACAAAGATTTATTAACCATCGTTTCCGAAAAAAGCGGCATCAAAGAAGAGGTACTACAAAAAGCAGACGAGGAGGCGGCAAATCCATTATTTGCACCTTACTACCCACCTCATCTAGATCCGGGCAGTTTAAACGATAGATTGTTCAAAATGCAGGCTGAACTTATCAAAGAAAAAGCAGCTACGGAAAATTGTGTTATTGTCGGACGTTGCGGCAACTATGTGCTGGAAGATGCAGAAAACGCTGTGCATGTGTTCATTTATGCAGATGAAGAAGCGAAAATCAAACGCACCATGGAACGTCATCAGCTAAATCGCGAAGAAGCTACTAAACGCATGAAGAAAATCGACAAACAGCGCCGTGCTTACTATCAGTATTACACCGAATGGAGATGGGCTCGCACCGAGGGCTTTGATCTTATGCTGAATAGCAGCGCATTGGGTGTAGATGCTACGGTAGCAGCCATCAAAGCAGTTGTAGAAGCCAAAATGAAATAAAAATAATAAAAGACAGCAATCATTTCTGCAAACCCTCGTTCCATATCAATCTCGACACTGCAGAAATATTGCTGTCTTTTGTAATATAGCAATAACGGAAATGTAATGCTGTCTGTTTTATTTTTTATCTGAGTTTTTCTAAAATACGTGGCAACGCTTCTTTAATATCCACTTCTGCACAAATGGCTTTGTGCTTGTTTTCTTCCACGCACAGCGGATGCATGGTATTAATACGTACCAATGTTGCATTCGGATGGTTCATTACAATCTGTTCAAACGGAAAACGAATAAGTTCCGGCATGGTATAGCCTACACCAAGCTCCAATATCACCAGCGGCTCTTTGATACTGCTGTTAATAAAACGGAAATAGGCACTGTTCTTTTCCTGATATGGTTCTTCACAGAACCCTTTTCCCACATACACATTCATAATCATCGGTGCACCACAATGAGGACAACGAGGCTCATAAGATGAGTCCTGTTCCATTTGTTCAAAATGACTTTTCCCAATCCAGGTCTGATCTTTGCAGTTTTTACTGCATTGCATACGAGCCATATCACCCTGGGCTTTGTAAATGCGTCCGAGCTCTACGCCGCTTTTCTGAATCATGCCATCGGGATTGCTATCAATAATGAAATAGTCTTTTCCTTCTAACAGCTGTGCCAATTGTGTATATACCTCCGGCACAGTTTTATTTAATCGCTGCGCCTTGATATACGGATACCAATGCGCCCAATATTTCTCCTGCGGTACTTTTTTGTCTAACGGTAATACCTCTAATCCGGCAGCCATTGGCATACCACCGCCAAGCCCTACTAAAATACGATTGCTATTTTTAATCACATCAGCAATAGCTTCTATCTTTTTCTCATCCCACACTACTTCATGTGTTCTATCTTGCATAACGCTCACCTCATATAAAATCAAATATTTTCTTGTACATTATATCATAGATGTACATTCTTATATATAAAAATCTATCGACTAACGTACAAAATGTGCTATAATGGTTAAGTATTTATTTCGACAAATTTCAGGAGGCTGTCACAATGGCTGAATTTACAAACGAAAAAATCCTGCCACAAAGTCTGGAAGCGGAACAGGCTGTGCTGGCAGCTATGTTTAATGACAAAGACGCAATTTTAGAAGTAATTCCGCTATTAAGAGAAACCGACTTTTACCGTCATGATCATGGCGTATTATACGCTACCATGCGCAGTATGAATGAGCAAGGGGTACCGATTGATTTGGTTACCATTACTGCGCAGCTGGACAAAGACGGAAACTTAGAAAAAGCCGGCGGTATTACTTATGTAGCACAAATCGCCAATTCTATCGGTAGTGCATCTAACATTGTACATTATGCCAATATCGTAAAAGAAAAAGCCGTATTGCGTGATCTGATTAGCATCTCCGGCAATATCGCAAACCGCAGTTACGACGATACCGAAGATACAGAAAAAATCTTAGACGATGCCGAACGCATGGTACTGGAGATTTCCCAGAAACGTGCCCGTTCCGGCTTAACTCCGGTATCGGAAGTTATCGACAATACATTAACCACACTGGAAATTCTATCCCAGAAAAAAGAGGGTCTCACAGGTGTGACGTCCGGTTTCATAGATTTAGACAGAATGACCTCCGGCTGGCAAAAATCTGACTTTATTATTCTAGCAGCACGTCCTGCTATGGGTAAAACTGCATTTGCTCTAAATATGGCACAAAACGCTGCCATGGCCACCAAAGAGCCTGTGGCGATTTTTAGCTTAGAAATGAGCAAAGAACAGCTGGTAAACCGTATGATTTCTTCTATGGCTGAAATCGACCAACAGACACTGCGTAACGGTCGTATTTACGGCGAAGATTGGGTGCGTTTGGTCAATGCCATTGCACCATTAGCAGAAGCACCTGTATTCATTGACGATACTCCTGCTATTTCCGTACGTGAAGTACGTGCCAAGGCACGACGCCTCAAAGCAGAACATGGACTTGCTATGATTATCATTGACTACCTGCAGCTCATGGGCAGTACCGGTCGTATTGAAAGCCGACAGCAGGAAGTATCTCAGATTTCTCGAAGCCTGAAAGCACTGGCTAGAGAACTGGATGTGCCAATCATTGCATTGTCCCAGCTGAGCCGTTCTGTAGAACAAGGCACTGAGAAAAAACCAAGTTTGAGCCATCTGCGTGAATCCGGTTCCTTAGAGCAGGACGCCGATATTGTAATGTTTATCTATCGTGATGAATACTACAACGAAGACTCTGACAAAAAAGGACAGGCGGAAATTATTATTGCTAAACACAGAAACGGTGCTACCGGCTCTGTAGACCTAAGCTTCCGCAAAGAATTCACCAAATTCGGCAACTTGAGTCGTATGCCAGGTTGATGTTTCACGTGAAACAATTTAGAATATGCATTAATACAAAGGCTCTGTAACTTAGGCATATACCTAAGTTACAGAGCCTTTTTCATTTTATTACTGTTTTTCAAATACACTTGCAGGCTGTTTGCAAATTGGACACTTAAAGTCTTCTGTCATTGGCCCTTCATGTACATAGCCGCATACACTGCATTTCCATTTTTCTACCTCCGGCTCTACTTTTACAAATACGCTAGCCGGCTGTTTGCAAATTGGGCATTTAAAGTCTTCCGTCATTGGCCCTTCATGTACATAGCCACATACACTGCATTTCCACTGCTCAGTAGTAGCAGGTGCCTCCGCTTTTTTAGCATTTTTTACATCACTATGATAATATGCATAAGTCATCGGTTCTTCCTGAGATAATACTTGTGCATCCACAACTTCACACAGGAATAATGTATGCGTACCGCAATCCATACTATTTACTACTTTTGCAGATAATACTGCACTTGTGTGTTCTGCTAAGTATGGCACTGCTTGTGTATCTACTACAAATGCCTGGCCACTGGTATGGAATTTATCTGCAGTGCGACTGGACTGGAAACCGAAGTTGGCAATCAGATCCATGTCAGCAGTTTTGTCCAGAATAGATACGGTCAATTTACCACTTTTATGAATCATTTCGTTGGTATAATTGTCTTTATTCAAACCAACTGCAATCTGTACAGGTGTACCGGTAATTTGTGCTACCGTATTGCAAGTACAACCTGCCAATACGCCTTCATGCTCTGTCCCAATTACATATAACCCATAACCCAATTTAAATAATGCTTTTGTATCCATATACATACGCCCCCAGTTTATTTTTTAATCATTACTTTCATTATACCCGACTTTCCAAAATTATTAACAACAAGTTATTATTTTTTCCAAGAAAGTAACAGCATTGTTGTCAATATGAACGCTGCACCAATCCAATCCATCACATTAAACTGCAGATTGAGCCCAATGACTGAGAAAAAAGCTGATGCCAATGGCTCTACACAGGCGAACAAACTGGCATAGGTAGCACCAATCATAGTGACACTCACCAAATACAAATAGAATGACAAAAATGTGGCGAACAATACAATAAAGCCAATCATCAGCACCGCGGTCAGATCCACATAACCTTCAAACGCCCAAAACGGATGATAACAGTTCAGTGCCAAGCCCCCAATGAGCATCCCCCAGCCTACAACTACCGGTGAAGTATAGGATTGTTGTAATTTCCCGGGATATACTGTATAAAAAGCCATAGCCAGTGCAGAACTCAGCCCCCACACCAATGCCGATACTGTGATATGCAAAGTAGACGGATTGCCATGGGTCACCAGTAGAAATGTACCGACTAAAGCAAGCAGCACTGCTACAGCCTCTTTTTTAGATGGTGCCTTTTTACTGCGTACTGCCGAAAACAATACAATCAATACAGGGAATAGATATTGTAATATTGTTGCTGTCGGAGCGTTGGATTTAGCGATTGCTACAAAATAGGTGAGCTGCACCGCCATCACACCAAAGATAGCAAAAATCAAAAGTTTAGTCACATCTGACTTATTACGAAATACCTTGCAGGTATCTGTTCCAATTCGGAAAAAACTCCAGCAGACCATCAATATTCCGGATATCAGCAAACGTACCGTTACAAGCCATTCGGCATTGATATCATAAGCTTGAAACAAATGCTGCCCAAAGACACCGGAAAGCCCCCATAACACACCGGGAATAAAAGCCAACGCCGCACCAATAAAAAAAGATCTCTGCTGATAGTTACTCATTTATGATACGGCTCTCCTTTGATGATACGATAACTGCGATATAATTGTTCAACTAAAATCAAACGCATCAATTGGTGCGGGAATGTCATCTTCGAAAACGATAGCAATAAATCGGCTTGTTTTAAAATGCTATCATCCAACCCTAGAGAACCGCCAATCACCATCGTCACATGACTCTTGCCCGACACAGCCAAGCTGTCAATTTTCTCGGCCAGCTGCTCTGAGCTAAACATTTTCCCTTCGATTGCCAATGCAATCAAATACGTATCCTCTTTGATATATTTCTGAATCCGCTGCGCTTCTTTTGCTTTAATTTGGGCTTCCTCTGCCTCTGACGCACCATCCGGTGTTTGCTCATCAGCTACTTCCACAATTTCCACCACAGCATAACGCTGCAAACGTTTCAAATATTCCGCAATGCCATCCTTCAAATATTTTTCTTTTAACTTACCGACTGTAATAATCTGAAATTTCAACAAATTCACCTCGAAACTATAAAATAAAAACGAATATGTAAAAAAAGACGCAAAAATTGCGTCCAAAAATTAATTATTTCATCAACCAAGCGACGCAGGTTTTTTGCATTTGGCAAGGCGGCTTTCAAATTTGTGCAGCGTGGCGTACTGATGATACACGAGCAAACAAATTTGAAAACAACGCGGCCAAATACAAAAAAGACAAGTCTCTAAATTTCCCAGCGGCCCTCAAACGCCCGCGCCAACGTCACCTCATCGGCATACTGAATATCGCCACCTACCGGCAGCCCTTGTGCAATACGAGTCACTTTGATGCCTAACGGCTTCAACAAATTGCTTAAATACATTGCTGTGGCTTCGCCTTCAATACTGGTATTGGTAGCGATGATAATTTCTTCAGCAGGATGAACTTGCAAACGCTGTAGTAACTCTTTGATTTTCAACTGATCCGGCCCTACGCCATCCATTGGTGAAATGGCACCGTGCAGCACATGGTATAAACCATGGAACTGATGTGCACGTTCTAACGCAATAACATCACGGGCATCTTCAACTACACACAACACAGACTGGTCTCGTTCCGGATTGCTGCAAATCGGGCAAAGT
>JAFNVD010000017.1 GCA_017383785.1 Peptococcaceae bacterium
AACCATCGGCAATAAATCACGTATGTCTTTTGGTACCTTTTTATCAATTAAGAACTTCTTAATGCTTTTATGCCCACCGGCATCGGAAAGCTGAATGACATCTCCCTGTCTTCTGGTACGAATCACAAGCTGTGCACTCAGTTTGTCAGCATCTGCATAGATTGTATATACATCTCGATTTTGCCCATCATAAAGTGCATCCTGTTCGATAGCAATCGTGCCGTTCCAAATGGTACATGTTGTTTGTGTATCGATATCCCAAAGCACCGGTTCTATATTCTGCTTTGGATTTTCCTTGGCACTCATATATAACGTATTATACCGCCGTGAAAACCGTACCCCATTAGCCAAATCAACCGCTTGTGTACCGTCACACTGCATAGCAATACTAAGCATCTGCTCAATCTGTGAAAACGATAAATTTTCTGTATTGCCGTTCCACGCTTGATACATACGCCGCAACAATCTACGCTGCAAGGCCACATGCTGCACACGAAATACTTCCGCCGGAAACTGCGCATTTGTTATATTAATAATGCCATGCTGCGCCCATACCTGTTCCACTTGCTGCGTGAGATAGTCTACCTCTGCACCGCAAACATCCTGCAGCCGCACCAGCGCCTCTGCAATCTGAGGATTATACTGCTTCATTTGAGGCAATAATTCCAGACGAATACGATTGCGCAAAAAATCCGGTTCCAGATTGGTGGCATCGATATAATAGTGTAACCCTTCGTCAATACAATATTGCACGATTTTTTCTTTGCTTACATGGGCAAACGGACGAATCAGTTTGCTGTCATCACTTGCATCCCACATATCTATAGGCGGCATAGCACACAATCCATCCGGACCGCAGCCTTGTATCATATGCAGCATTACGCTTTCTGCCCGATCATCTCGATGGTGGCCCAATGCCAGTTTGTTAATATTCCAATGGGCTTTTGCATCATGAAAACACTGGAATCGTACTGCATGACCCGCTTGTTCCAGCGACATCTTATGTGTTTGCGCATATTGTGCCACGTCTACTTTATATAAACGGAACGGAATGTTGTATTGCATCGCTAGTTGCTCTACATAGCGTGCTTCCGCATCTGCTTCCGGACGCAGCATATGATGAACATGTACCACATGCAGATGGATACCATATTCCGCAGCTTTACTATGCAGAAGATGCAGCAGTGCTACAGAGTCAGGACCGCCTGAAACACCCAAAAGCACGCGGTCTCCCGCTTCCAGCATATGAAATTGTGCGATGGTACGCCATACCTGTTGCAATGCGTTCCCTCCCGTTTGGATTGATTTATTTACAATGTTTTATTATAACAGAAATAGAGAATGAATAAAAGAGCGAAAAAACGAAGCAGCAACTCATTCTGCTCCCCTCGTTCCATGGACAGTTTTTGGATTGTACAGCTTTGTTGCACTATGTGCATCACGCTTTGTACAATCTGCAAAACTGTTCATGTCAATGTCGACGCCGCAGAAATGGTTTGCTGCTTCCTTTATTTATTATTTAACTTTAAGACGCAGATAATTTTTATTGTGGCTAGGCGGCTTTGAATTTTTTGAGCGACGCGTACTTAGGGTACGCAAGGCGATAAAAATTCAAACCAACAACGCCAGAATGAAAATTAGCAAGTCTTACACTTTCATGTGTTCTTCTTCTAACTGCTTCTGCGCCTCCAACTGCGCCTGCAGTTCTTCCCAGTCATGCCAGCAGCCTTCTTCTAATGCCAGCATTGCTGCTTTATGCTCTTCTTCCGGATTATTCTTCATAATCACACGACGAATTTTGCGTGGTAAATTTTCGAACTTTTCATACAAAATCGGAATTACCAGCAAACTGATAATGGTCGAGCATGTCAAACCAAAAATAACTGTCGCTGCCATCGGACGGAACATTTCAGCCCCTTCAGCCTGGCTGACAAGCATCGGAATCATAGCAAGCACTGTCGTCAGTGTAGTTACCAAGATTGGACGCATTCTTGTTTTACCGGCTTCGATTACAGCTTCTCGTTTGCACAGACCTTTTTCTCTCAGCTGGTGGATATAGTCAATCAATACGATGGCATTGTTTACTACAATCCCTTCCAGCATCAGAATCCCTAACAGCGACATCATACTGATACGTTGTCCTGTAAGGAACAGACCTACAAATACACCGATAAACATTACCGGTACACTGGCCATAATCAACAGCGGATTCCACAAGCTTTCAAACTGGCATGCCATTACCATGTATACCAATAACAACGCCATGGCAATTGCCAGGAACAAGTCGTTGAATACTTCCATCATGCTCTCGATATCACCGCCGGAACTGATTTCACATCCGGCCGGAATTGGCAGCTGATCCACCAAAGCCATAATTTCTTCATTGACACTGTTTAAGTCACGGCCATACACATCGCAAGATACCGTTTCAACTCTGCTCTGATTTTGTCTGTTGATGGTCTTCTGACCAAACCCGTGGTCAATACGAGCTACTTCAGACAGCGGCACCTGACCGCCGCTATTGGACGGGATCATCAAATTGCGTAAATCATCCAGCGATGTCGTCATTTCATCCGGATATTTCATCACAATATCCAGTTCTTCTTCACCACCGCGATATTTGGAGATAGTAGAACTATTGAGCGCCAGAGAAACTGTCTGATATACATTATTGGCACTAATGTTATAATACGCAGCTTTATCGCGGTCGATGATAATATTCAGTTCTTCATCTGTATCTTTTACGCTATTGTCAATATTCACCGCACCATCGACACTGCGCATTGCTGCTTCGATACTGCCTGCCAGCTGCTCTAAGTCATCGGGATTATTCCCCTGAATCTGAATAGAAATAGAACCTCCGGACCCCATGGATATCATATCCATTGCAGCTGCTGTAACATCTGCCCCCGGAATATTGTCCAACTGATTTTGCAGCGCATGTGCCACATCGGCACTGCTGCGGTCGCGCTGGTCCAGCGGCACCAGTACAACTGTGATAGATGCGCTGTTGCCTTCTACCGTATTCATAATCAGGTCTACTTCCGGTGTACGTGCAATGATATCTTCTACATAGTCTGCCACCTGTTTGGTTTCAGATAGCACTGTATTGCTTGGCATATTCACCGATACACTAATCTGACCGGCATCTTGACTTGGGAACAGTTCTGCCCCAATAAACGGAATCAAACAGCAAGAAGCAATCAAGGCAGCGATTACAATGGTCATCGTAGTTTTCTTGTGATTCAAGGATGCTACCAATACACCCTGATACCATTCAATAAACTGATTGAACTTGTTGTCAAACCATACCTGAAACTTACTTATGCCTTTTGGTTTGTGTTCTTCACTGTATTCATATAATACCAAAAGTTTAGAGGACATCATCGGCACCACTGTAATAGATACCACCAAAGAAGCGATCAAAGCAAAACAAATGGTAAGCGCAAATGGCACTACAATCTGTTCTGTCATGCCACCCACAAATACAAACGGCAGGTAAACCGCCACTG
>JAFNVD010000156.1 GCA_017383785.1 Peptococcaceae bacterium
ACAGTCTCTTGGAACGATTTTTACATCCAATTGCCATTTAACACCTAAACGAGTAGGGGTATCATAGGGTTTAGGAGTATAAGCTTTTTTAGCAGTTATTTGCTCTTTACGCAGATGCAATCTGCGTAAAACACGAAATAAAGAACCGGGATGTCTGGAATAGCCTTTATTGGTACGTAATTTACCGTACAATTCACAAACAGAAATGTTAGGGTTGCGACGTAAACAATCACGAATCCATTTAAGTTCCTGATTCGTATGCGTAGCAGGATGGGGAGAATGAGGACGATGAGATTTATCCCTGAGAGAATCTTTCGTACCGTCAAAAGCTTTATTCCAACGCATGAGAGATGCTTTGGAGATGTGATAGCGTCTGCAGACAAATTTAATACCGACACCTGTACGATAAAGTTTTACGGCATAATATCTTGTATCAATTTCATGTGGCAAATAGCGCTGGGTATATGGTATACTATTCATAACGGTTGAGGTCCTTTCTATATGAATTTGTTGTGGTGACTTTATTCTATAGACTTCAACCGTTTTTGTATATTCTTTTTTGTCTCACATCTATTGTAGCACTACAACTTCAGGAGAAACTTCTGAGGAAAAGGGATTTTCTTATGTTGCTTTTTTTGCTATAATAATATATTAAGTATAATGCGATATTTATAGTGCACAAGCGATGGAGTGAATATAAAAATGATAAAAGAAAATCAGAAATATCTCAATCGTTCACAAATTCTATTGGATTTGGGTTTGATCGTTATATCTATGGCAATTGCATATTGGGCACGATTTGTGTTGCTAGATGGGCGTATTTCTTTGGCGCAGAATGAACTGTTGCGTGTTACCGGATGGACCGTTTTGGTATATGCATTCAGTTATTACAGCAAAGGATTGTATAAGCCGAAACGTAAAGAAACGCTATTTAATGAATGCCTAGACGTGGTACAAGCACATGCACTAGGTATTGTGCTAATGATGGTAGGCTTGTATATTTTTAAGTTCGGCGAGTTTTCACGTGGTCAGTTGGCTATCTTCTTTGTGACAAACTTAATATTGATGCTTTTAGAACGTCTGGTAGTGCGCGGCGTATTGCGTCATTTCCGCCGTCAAGGATACAATCTGAGACATTGTCTGGTGATTGGTGCCAATCAGATTAGTGATGACTTTATTGATCGTGTAGAAAAAAATAAACATTGGGGTTATCGTATTGAGGGGATCTTAGATAATTGGGTATATCCAGTGCATGAGTATCGTGGCTATCCTGTACTTGGTCATATAGACAAACTGGTAGATGTATTAACGACGCGATATTATGATATGGTGATTATTGCTTTGACTTCAGAAGACGCTGAAGAGCTAGGTTATGTGCTTTCTCAATGTGAGAAGGCCGGTGTCAAAAGCTGTATTATACCGTACTACTATCAGTATGTGCCGACCAAACCATATATTGATGATTTAGATGGTCTGTCAATTATTGATACACGTCGTGTACCGTTGGAAAATTGGTTGAAAGCTAGTGCCAAACGAGTATTTGATATTTTATTTGCATCGGTGGCAATTATAATTACATCACCAATTATGTTGTTTTCTGTTGTGATGATTAAACTGACCTCTCCCGGACCGACTATTTTTCATCAAGAACGTGTAGGGCTCAATCGACAACCTTTTATGATGTACAAATTCCGTTCTATGCATGTGCAAACTGATGATGAAGAGCGAGAACAATGGACTACTAAGAATGACCCACGTAAAACAAAGTGGGGCGCTTTTATGCGTAAAACCAGTATTGACGAATTGCCACAGTTTTTTAATGTATTGAAAGGTGATATGTCCGTAATTGGGCCACGGCCGGAACGGCCATATTTTGTAGAAAAGTTCAAAGAGGAAGTGCCGAGGTATATGATTAAACATCAGGTTCGTCCGGGGATTACCGGTTGGGCTCAGGTGAATGGATATCGTGGTGACACTTCTATTGAGGAACGAATCAATCATGATTTATACTACATTGAAAACTGGACGTTTGCGTTTGATTTGCGGATTATCTTTTTGACTATATTCAAGGGCTTTATCAATAAAAATGCCTATTAGTAGGTGATGATGTTTGGCGTTTCGCATAAGTATGAAAGGAGTTGTTGTTATATGGAAAATATAACTTATATGAATCGTTATCAGGAATGGCTGGACTTTGAGGAATTACAGCCGGAATTGCGTGAAGAGTTGGAACAAATCAAAGACAATGACAAAGAGATTTATGAACGATTTTATCAAGAATTGACTTTTGGTACAGGTGGATTACGCGGCATTTTAGGTGCAGGGACCAATCGTATGAATGTTTATACTGTACGTCGTGCGACAGCGGGGTTAGCTCTGTATCTGCTGTCCAATCATGGCGGTGAAGCGCAGCAGAGAGGTGTAGTAATTGCTTATGATAGTCGTGCATATTCCAAACAATTTGCTCAGGAAGCAGCGCTCACATTAAATTCATTCGGTATTCGTACCTATGTGTTTGACTGTTTAACGCCTACACCGGAGTTGTCTTTTGCGGTAAACTATCGTCAAGCGATTGCTGGGATTGTGATTACAGCTAGTCATAATCCAAAAGAGTACAATGGCTATAAAGTGTATAATGAATATGGCTGCCAGATTACTGGTGAAATGGCAGAGGCTATACTGGAAAATATCAACCGCTATCAAGAGTTAGAAGATTTGCCGATGATGTTAAGTTATGAAACAGCTGAAGCCAGAGATTTGTATCAGGTAGTGGATGATATGTATCACCAAGCATATCAAAAAGCAGTGTTGGAACAAGCGCTATTACATGATACTGTTGCAAAAGAAAATCTGAAGGTAGTATATACGCCGTTACATGGGACAGGGTTAGTTCCGGTTACCAATGTATTAGACAAAGATGGCTTTACTCAAATTCATGTTTTAGAAAGTCAAAAAGAGCCTGACAGTGCGTTTAGCACAGTGCGGTCTCCGAATCCGGAGGAAAAAGATGCCTTGCAGTTGGCAATTGCTTATGGTGAGAAAATTGGTGCTGATTTGGTGTTAGGGACTGACCCGGATGCCGATCGTGTTGGTATTGCAGTATGGAATGGAACAGAATTTATACTGTTGACAGGAAATCAGACAGGGGCGCTTTTGGCCGATTATGTATTGAGCCAGAGAGAGCTGGATGAAACAGCTGTTGTAATCAAAACAATTGTAACATCTGAATTAGGGGCAGACATTGCGGAAGCACATGGTGCAGAGGTAATGAATGTATTGACCGGATTTAAGTATATCGGTGAAAAAATGATTGGTTTTGATAAAAATAGAGACCATACATTTATTATGGGGTATGAAGAAAGCTATGGTTATCTGGTAGGGAATCATGCAAGAGATAAAGATGCGGTAGTAGCATCTATGCTGATTTGTGAAATGGCGGCTTATCAGAAAGCACAGGGTAAAACATTGCTGGAACGATTAGAAGAACTATATCAGCGGCATGGTTATTATAAAGAAGCTCTCGACTCGTTTACTTTGCCGGGGGCAGATGGACAAGAACGTATTGCTGCTATTATGGCACAATTACGTGCACAGCAAGTAAACGAAGTTGGCGGACAGGCAATCGCTGAGATTAAAGATTATAAAGATGGAATCGATAACTTACCAAAAGCTGATGTACTAAAATATTTTCTGGCTGATGGCGGCTGGATGGCAGTACGTCCTTCCGGCACAGAGCCAAAAATCAAATTCTATTATTCCGTACGTGGTACAACCATGGCGGATGCAGAGGCAAAAGTGACTGCATTGCAGAGTGCTGTTAAAGAAATTATGA
>JAFNVD010000157.1 GCA_017383785.1 Peptococcaceae bacterium
GCAGTGTACATGCAGCATGTTCTGGAGCAGTAGCTCTTACCATGTTCTGGGTCACGGGAACCTACACATTTAACCATAACAACGGTTTTTGGTTCTTTGTGGTCGGATGGACGTACGATGTGACCCTGGGTAGGACCGGAAGCGTTTACTAAACGTTCGAAGTGCAGACCGCTGATTACGTCTGGGTATTTACCGTAGCCGTATTCACCGTATACACTGTGGTCGAACTGTTCGTAACCGGTAGCCATTACGATCGCACCGTATTTTTCTACAAACAGTTCATCTTCCTGTTCGTAGTCGATTGCGCCAGCTGGGCACATTTTTGCACAGATACCGCAAACATCTTTCCCTTCTTTTCTGCTTTTGAATTTTAAGCAGTTTTCACGGTCGATTACCGGTTTGTTAGGAATCGCCTGTGGGAATGGTGTGTAAATTGCGGTACGTTTACGCAGTTTCATGTTGAATTCGTCGTCTGCTTTCCCTGGACATTTTGTCATACAGGTACCGCAGCCGGTACATTTGCTCATATCAACGGAACGAGCTTTGGAACGGATGGTAACATCGAAGTTACCTACGTAACCTTCTACTTTTTCCAGTTCAGCAAATGTGATTAATTTGATATTTGGATGGCTGCTTGCCTCTACCATTTTTGGTGTCAGGATACAAGCGGAACAGTCGATTGTAGGGAAGGTTTTATCGATCTGAGACATTTTACCACCGATGGATGGTGTACGTTCCAGAATATCAACCTGATAACCGTTGTTCGCGATATCCAGCGCACACTGAATACCAGCGATACCGCCGCCTACTACCAGTGCACGTTTGGTTACAGGCGCATGGCCTTTCTGTAACACTTCATTTTTGCATACTTTGGAAACAGCCATTTTAACTAAGTCAATAGCTTTTTCAGTAGCTTCTTCGTTTTTGCCGGCATGTACCCAGGAGCAGTGCTCACGGATGTTTGCCATTTCGAACATATATGGGTTCATCCCAACTTTTTCTACGCAGGCACGGAATGTTTTTTCATGCATACGAGGAGAACAGGATGCTACAACCACACGGTTCAGATTGTGTTCTTTGATAGCGTTCTGAATCATTTCCTGACCAGGTTCGGAACACATATATTTATAGTCTGTGCTGTAAGCAACGCCTGGGTAGTCTCTAACTGCTTCGGCTACTCTTGCACAGTCAACTACAGCACCGATGTTGGAACCGCAGTGACAAATAAATACCCCTACTCTTTCCACTATGCTTCACCGCCTTCACTAGTTTTACCGATTTTACCTAATGTGGATTCAGCTTCAACGAAGTGTCTGTTGATGCACAGATCTTTCGCGTTCATACCCATAGCAACACCCATCATTTCAGTTACAAAGTATACTGGAATGTTGTAAGCGCCGTATTTTTTAGCCAGCTGATCCTGACGCATATCCAGGTTGGAATGACACATTGGACATGCGGTTACGATGCAGTCAGCACCGGATTTTTTCGCAGCATCCATGATTTTTTTGGTCATATCCAGACCAACCTGAGGACGGCAAGCAGTTAAGCTACCACCGCAGCATTCGGTTTTGAAGCCCCACTGAATTACTTCAGCGCCCATAGCTTCCATGATGTTGTCCAGCATAACTGGATCTTCGATATCGTCACAAGCAGTCTGTGGAGGACGGGACATTAAGCAGCCGTAGTATGTCAGAACTTTCAGACCTTTTAAAGGTTTTACTACTTTTGCTTTGATAGCGTCTACACCCAGGTCATTGTGCAGAATTTCGGTCAGGTTTCTTGCTTTGCTTTTGCCAGTGTAAGGACGACCGATGATTTCTTCGATTTTTTCTTTTGCTTCTTCAGATTCAGTTACTTCTAACTCAACCTTTTTGCTTCTAGCGTAGCAGGCAGCACATGGAATAGCAACATCTAAACCAGCAGCTTCTGCAATAGCCATGTTACGAGCTGGCAGTGCCAGGGAGATCCAGTGACCTCTTGCATGGGCACTACTTGCACCACAGCAGTTCCAGTCTGGAATTTCAATCAGGTTGATACCCAGTTCTTTTGCAACTGCTTTGGTGGATGCGTGGAATTCAATCCCTGTGGATTCCAGAGAACATCCAGGGTAGTATGCGTAATCCATTATTTATTGCCCCTTTCTTCTTTGTCCATAGCTTCTGCTTTGGCCATCAGAGATTTGATTTCGTCCATATTTTTGCATTTGTATGGAACCAGTTTCAGTTTCTGTTTTGCGATGTATGGAACACCGTACTGGGTATCCTGCAGGATTTTACCTGTAGAAACGTTACGGCCAACGATTAAGCCTGGTTCGTACATTCTACCCATCGCACCTACGATAGTCATCCATACGCTGTGGAATTTATCCACATTTTTCTCTGCTACATAGCCGTGTTCTTTCGCCATGATACGCAGAGTTTCCATTACTGTAGCCACGTCAACCCCTTTTGGACAACGGGTTGTGCATGTAGAACAGGTAGCACACAGCCAGATAGCAGAGCTTTTCATAGCATCTTCAATCAGGCCCATCTGTGCCAGACGCATAACTTTGTTTGTAGAAATGTCCATATGATCGCCTACAGGACAACCTGCAGAACATTTACCACACTGGTAACATTTCGATACATCAACGCCGCTGCGTCTGAGGAACTCTTTGTTCAGTTCTTCATTTTGAATCTGTTTTTCATTCAGCAACAACAGTACCACACTCCCTCATATAGTATATTACTCATATTTACCTGAACCTTGCTTCTTCAAGTAAACAGTTTTACCTATGCTTTATTATATAGTAACAATAAATAAAAGTCTAGCGTTGTTCGTGAACATCAGCACAAAATTTCTTGTTCACAAAAAAAGAAGGCTCTATTGAGCCATTTTTTGCACCTTAAACAAATTTAATCCCAAATATTAAGTTCGTTTATTTGCATTGGCTATACCGCTATCATTTTTCCTTATAGCCGAAAAGCCTTCCTTTGCAGAAGTTTACTATAGCTAATTTTACGGCATTTATACAGGTTTTTGCCTTGTGGATTATATATCATTCTCCGACTTTATCTGCCGGATCTCTCTTTCGAATTTTTCAATATCATGTATGCCATCGCTAACAGATTGTGAATTATTTCTCGATTATTTATTATAAAAAAATACCAGGCTGGTAATCCCGGCCCGGTATTCTGTATATTTATTCTGTTTTTATCCTTCTGTATTCTGTACAGCATTGCTCTGTGCCAGCTGTTTTTCCAGTAAATCCTGCAGAGTGATGTTGTCGATTACATTATTTACCGCATCATTAATCTGCTGCCATACCTCAAGCGTTACACAGTTATTGCAGCGCATACATTTATTCTGATCATCCTCCAGACAGCTTACAGTGGAAAGATTCCCTTCAATCTGACGAAGAATCATACCA
>JAFNVD010000158.1 GCA_017383785.1 Peptococcaceae bacterium
ATTATAGCAAAAAAAACGGCATAAGAAAATCCCTTTTACTCAGAAGTTCCTCTAGAAGTAAAAGGGATTTCCTATTTGTTTATACTTTATTGTTTATACTAAACACTTATTCATTTATCATCTCTACTTCGCCATCTTTCAGCAATGCAATACCTTCTTTTGTGACATCTACTCTCACTACATCACCGGCTTTGTATCGACCGCGCAGCAAATCTTCCGCCAAAGGATCTTCTACTTGACGTTGAATGGTTCTGCGTAATGGACGGGCACCATATGCAGGGTCATACCCATCTTCCACCAATTTTGCTTTGGCCTCCTCTGTCACTTCCATAGTCATATTCTGTTCTGCCAAACGTTTATGCAAATCTTTCATCATCAGATCTACGATCTGTACAATATGTTCTTTTTCCAACCCATGGAATACAATGGTCTCATCTACGCGGTTCAAAAATTCCGGACGGAAAGATGCTTTCAGCGCTTCCATCACACGGGATTTCATCTTATCATATTCCGCTTTATTTTCTTCTTCGTTATTGGCAGTGCCAAAACCAACAGTACTGTTCTTGATATGGCTTGCACCAATATTAGAAGTCATGATAATCACGGTATTTTTGAAATCTACCGTTCTGCCCTGGCTATCAGTCAATCGTCCATCATCCAGTACCTGCAATAAAATATTGAATACATCCGGATGGGCTTTCTCTATTTCGTCTAACAATACGATAGAATACGGTTTCCGACGAACTGCTTCTGTCAATTGGCCACCTTCATCATGACCTACATATCCCGGAGGTGCACCTACCATACGTGCAACAGAATGTTTCTCCATATACTCAGACATATCTACACGAATCACTGCATCTTCGTCATCAAACAGCACTTCTGCCAATGCACGAGCAAGTTCTGTTTTCCCAACACCTGTTGGCCCTAAGAACAAGAAAGAACCAATTGGTCGTTTTGGACTCTTCAGCCCCGACTGTGCTCTACGTACTGCTCGGGATACCGCTTTTACTGCTTCGTCCTGCCCAACTACACGCTGATGCAAAATTTCTTCCATGTGCAGTAAACGCTCTGTATCTTCCGCCTGCAGTTTTGTCACCGGTACACCGGTCCATTTAGACACAATCTGTGCAATATCTTCTTCTGTTACTACTTTCGCTTTTCCTGCGGTATCATTTTTCCAATCTTCCATTAAACGATTCAGCTCTGCTTGCTTTTCTTTTTCCTGATCACGATACAGCGCTGCTTTTTCATATTCCTGACTGATAACCGCTGCCTCTTTTTCTTTACCCAAACGCTCGATTTCTTCTTCTAATGCTTTTACATCAGGCGGTGCTGTATAGCTTTGCAAACGCACTCTAGAAGCCGCTTCATCAATCAAGTCAATCGCTTTGTCCGGCAGGAAACGGTCAGAAATATATCGGCCGGACAATTTCACGGCAGCCTCAATAGCTTCGTCCGAAATGGCAACACTATGATGGGCCTCATATTTATCGCGAATGCCCTTTAGGATTGCAATGGCATCTTCTTCGGATGGTTCGTTTACAGTAATCGGCTGGAATCTGCGTTCTAGCGCAGCGTCTTTTTCAATGTGTTTTCTATATTCGTCTAAAGTTGTTGCACCAATACACTGTATATCACCACGGGCTAACTCCGGCTTTAAGATATTTGCCGCATCTAAAGACCCTTCCGCAGAGCCGGCACCAATCAAGGTATGCATTTCATCAATAAACAGAATGATGTTGCTGTCTTTCTTCACTTCCTCCATTACACGCTTCAGACGTTCTTCAAAATCCCCTCTGTAGCGAGCACCTGCTACCATAGAACCAATATCTAATGTAAACACTTCTTTGTTACGCAGAAGTTCCGGTACATTACCGGTTACAATACGTTGTGCCAGGCCTTCTGCAATGGCTGTTTTCCCTACACCCGGTTCCCCTAATAACGCAGGATTATTTTTTGTACGACGACACAGTACCTGAATCACACGTTCAATCTCTGTATCGCGACCGATAACCGGGTCAATTTTGCCCTGCTGTACCAACTCATTTAAGTTGCGGCCAAACTCATTCAGCATATCACGCTGTTTGCCCGATACACCCTTCTGCCCACCGGCAATATTGGCATCCATTGTGCCGGTGCCTCCTAAAAGCGCCTTTACTTGTTTTCGCACACTATCCGGTTCTACATCCAGAGCCTGCAATACTTGCGCTGCCAAGCCTTCACCTTCACGCAGCAAGCCGAGCAGCAAATGCTCTGTCCCGATATAATTCACGCCCCAGCGCACAGCCTCTTCCTGAGCAAACTGCAAAACTTTTTTTACACGCGGTGTAATACCGATTTCATTGCCAATCATCATATTTCCGGGTGTTACTACCTGAGAAATCAATTCGTGCACTTTATCTAATGTAACACCACGTTCCAGCAAAGCACGGGCAGCTACACTGTCTTCTTCACGTAACAGCCCCATCAGCAAATGTTCTGTCCCCACTGCAGGATAGTGCATAGCACGGGCTTCTTCCTGTGCATAGTACATAACACGCTGTGCTTTTTCTGTAAAATGTCCAAACATATTGTTATCCCCCTTGTCATTCATTCCGATGATTTAACAAACCGTGGTTCTCAGCTGCTCCGCACGATAGGTATCGCGTGCAACCTCGTCCATATCATGCCCATAGAGCACCTGTAAATATCCCGGTTGAGCCATTAAATATAACTGATTCACCTGTTTGCTTTCCAGCTGTGTAAAGTATCCTAAATAATATCCCAATCGTACTAGAGATATCAACTCCAATGCTTCGCGCGAGCTCATATAACGAGCATTGCTCAAAGTTCCATAAGCTCTCCAAATTTTATCAGACAATCGTAATCCATTCTGTTCTTTCAAGAAATTACGTGCATTGCGTTCTTCTTTGATAATTTGCTGTGTTACCGATTTTAAGTTAGTAAGGATGTCTTTTTCACTTTGCCCAATAGCACTTTGATTAGAAATCTGATACAAATCACCTATAGATTGACTGCCTTCGCCGAATAAACCACGTACCGTCATACCAAAATTGCTGAGTTGGTCCAAAATGCCTAGCCGCTTGGTAAGTGTCAAACCCGGCAAGTGCATCATCACAGACGCCCTCATACCATTGCCCAAATTTGACGGACAGCATGTTAAATATCCCAGTTTTTCATCAAATGCATAGTCAAAATAGCTTTCAATGTCATCATCTAATGCATTAGCTTTCTGCCACAGTCCATCTAAATCTAATCCCGGTGCAAAACACTGCACACGCAAATGATCCTCTTCATTAATCATGATACTAATACTGCCATCTGCGTTCATTGCCAAACCACGATGTTGATGATCCTCTTTACTATGTTCCGGGCTAATATAATGTTTTTCTACCAACGCACGTTTTTCCAACAGCGATACATTATGCAAATCATAAAACTGCAGATCATTGCGATCTTTACAAAATGCTGAGAAATCGGCCAACACAGCCTGCCCACTTTCTGCTG
>JAFNVD010000001.1 GCA_017383785.1 Peptococcaceae bacterium
ACAGGAACATATCAATAAGACCGCCTGAGAATGTCATACCTACACCAACTTCAAAAATATGCATAAGCATGTAAGCAGCACCTGCAAATACACAGTGAATTACGTAAAGTAATGGCGCTACAAAAAGGAATGTAAATTCGATTGGTTCTGTGATACCCGTTAACATAGAAGTTACTGCTGCAGAAAGTAGAAGACCTGCTACCAGTTTCTTCTTTTCAGGTTTTGCACATTTGTACATAGCTAAAGCTGCACCTGGAAGACCAAAAATCATTAATGGGAACTTACCAGACATAAATCTTGTTGCAGAAACTGCAAACTGAGTTACTGTAGGATCTGCAAGCTGTGCAAAGAAGATATTCTGTGCACCTTCTACCATACGTCCGGCTACTTCCATTGTACCGCCAAGAGCTGTCTGCCAGAATGGAAGGTAGAATACATGGTGAAGACCAAACGGAATCAATGCACGTTCCATAAGTCCGTATACCCATGTTCCAGCGTATCCGGATTCCATAACCACTCCGCCTACAGCATAAATACCCTGCTGCACGATCGGCCAAACATAGAACATTGCAATACCAACCAATGTATATGTAAGCCCACTGATGATTGGAACAAATCTTGTACCTCCAAAGAAGGAAAGTACCTGTGGAAGTTCAATTTTGTAGAACTTATTGTGAAGTGCCGCTACGCCGAGTCCTACAATAATACCACCGAAGACACCCATCTGCAAGGATGTGATGCCACATACGGAAGCTGTTGCACCACTAAGCATTGCATCTGTACCGCCATGACTTGTGATCATTGCTGAAATAGAAGCATGCATGATAAAAAATGCAATCGCTGCTGCCAAAGCTGCTACTTCTTTTTCTTTTTTCGCCATACCGATTGCAACACCCATGGCAAAAATGATTGGCAGGTTAGCAAATACAATGTCACCAGCCTGACTCATAACGCCAAGGATAGAGTTTAAGAAAGTACCTGGTCCCATAAGATCCATGAGTCCGTAAGCCTGGAGCATTGTTTCATTTGTAAATGAACCACCAACTCCGAGTAAAAGACCTGCTACTGGCAGGATTGCGATTGGAAGCATGAAGGAACGACCAACACGCTGCAAAACGCCAAAAATTTTGTCTTTCATGACAATTCCTCCTTTTTCCGAATGCTATGTGGTTTTTACATAAAAAAATAGACACCAACCCACACAAACATTCTAAATAAATCATTTAAAAATATTCATGCATAGTTAATGCCTGCCAACCAGTAACATACTATATCACTAAAGAGAAGTTAACATTTTTCTTTAGATTTGTCAACTAAGTTCTGCCAAAATATTCGTAGACTATTTGAAACACTTTGGAGGATCCTATGGAAAAGATTACAAGCTTTACAATTGATCATACAAAATCATAACCAAGAGTTTATGTATCCTAAAAAGACCCTGTAGGTAATGAAATAATCTTTTTCAAAAATTGTAAGGTTTTAATCGTATTTATAGTAGAGGGTTATTTTATCCTGAAAGAACAGCCCTAAAGAATATGACTCATAAGAAAACTGAAATTTGCACTTGCTTTATCAGTAATGTTCTTCCAAAAGATTACCTACATGTTTTGTTTCAAAAAACATTTCTTTATTGGTAAGTACGACAACTATGGCTGCAATAACTACAAAAATTGTTTCTATACATTTGGTTTCCGGGGTCATATTAATTTTCTCTTGCATAATATTTATAAATATATGGAAAATTATAGTAGCCAACATACTTCTGTTATTCTTCACATATACCCATGTTTGTAGAAAATCAAGAGGAATCACACTTAAAAGGAAATTTATTACATAAATAATTCCCATCTCTTTAAGATCGTATTGGTAAGTCCCCGGAACCCAAAACAATGGAATATGCCAACAAGCCCATATCACGCCAAAAATAATTGACTCGTTAAACCAATTATGATACGCACCCACAGCATCTTCTCCATATCCTCTCCATCCCAATTCTTCTATGCTCGAAGCAAGTAGTATTGTAAGTAAAGCTGAAGTTCCACCAATAGAAAAAGAGAAATCTTCCGTAAAAGAAAACTGGTTGACAGAACCACCAAACAATATCGATGTTCCTATGGACGCTACTACGACTATGGCAAATAGACCAACTGCAAGTATAATGTATCGTGGTTTTATACGATAGAAACCTACAATCTTTCTCTTGAAATCCTGTTTCAATGCCTTATTTTTTGATGCGAATACTGTAATAACAGCTACTATAGCAGGAGTCACCAATCCAAAAAACATAAACAAAAACAACATGGAACTCTCATTGCATAATATGGCTAGCAACCAAAAAAACCACGTTACTGCAAATACGGTAATATAAAATCGAAGAGGTCTGTAAGTATAACGCTCCATCCTATGCCTCCTCTTTGGTAATGAATAATTCGCTCTTCATACCATTCAATTCAATATAATTATCCGCATCTTCCGAAGAAAAATCTTCTACTCGCCTTCCTTGCTCTTCATAATATATTCTCGTGCCAATTCCTTTTTTCTTTGCCCTAAAAGTAAAATCAAAAGGTATTTTTATTCTTGATATTGCTGAAATTTGATTTATCTCAATAGCACCTTCATGCGAAACTACTTCAACCAACATATCCAAATTACAGTTTATCTCAACTACGCTCTTGCAACCATTGAGACTCACTTCTGTTACTTTACCGTCAAATTCAATACTTTCACACTCAACATCTATCATCTCAAGTTTCTTGGCATTAACAGAAACTTCAACCTTACCTATATATTTTTGTGGTATGTCAATTCTTATTACAATACTTTCTTTCGCATCGGCTTCTGTCGCTCCATTTAATCTTTGAAGATCAACATCGATTCTATTTTTTATATCATCTATTTTAATTTTATAATCACTATCTAATCCTTTTATGATGTTTGATAATAAGGATATCTTAATTTTTTCTCTCTC
>JAFNVD010000159.1 GCA_017383785.1 Peptococcaceae bacterium
ACAGCAATAAGAGTACCCCCGGCACGGTACCGATAAAAGCACCCACGACAGGAATAATGGCAGATACGCCAATCATCATACTGATTAAAAATGCATATTCAAAACGGAAGATGGTCATCCCTACAAAGCACAACAAACCTAAAATACAAGCCTCCATCAGCTGCCCGGTCACAAAGTTGGTAAAGCACTGGCTGCTCAGTCGTACAATTTCTACACATTCATCAGCCCAGCTGTGCGGTAAAAACGCATATGTCAGTTTTTTTATCTGACGACACAAATCTTCCTTGCTCACCAAGAGATAAATAGACACGATCATCGCAATAAAGAAATTGGCCACAATGCCAATGACACTGGCAGTCATGCTGAAAATCTGCGGGAACACTGCCGATAATGCATTGATAGATTTATTCAAGAATGCGGTTAATTCGGCTTTCAAAGAGGTTAAAATCTGATTCAAATCCAACTCTGCCAGCCAGGAAAAGTCAAACTGTGACAACCAAATAAAGAAACCTTGAATATTGTCCATGTATTCTTCACTGTTGCTAATCAGGCTATTGATACTGCGGCCCAATTCCGGAATGATGATGGCAAAAATACCTACAATAATGCCGATACACAGCACATAAGCTCCAATAATGGCAATTGGATTCTTCACTTTTTTCAACTTACCTTTTGCATCCATACGGTTCAGCCCATCCAAAATGACGGTGTACGGAATGTTCAGCACAAATGCAATGGCAAAGCCGATGAAGAATGGCTTCAAGAGCCCCAGTGCCACACCTAAGCCACTTAATAGCACATCAATTTTGGTAAGCAACAATACCAGTGCTACTGCAAATGTGATGAGCAGCATATAGCTGCGAAATAATTTTTTGTCCACGTGTTTCGCCTCCATACAAAAAACAGCCGTATAATACGTTCTCCATATTATACGGCTGCGTAGTACATTTATGCTTCTACAATCTGCAGAGCCTGTTTGCCACAAACTCTGGTACATGCACCACATGCTACACAGAGATTATAGTCAATCACCGGTGCGTGGTTGTTGTCTTCTTGAGACAATGCATTGTACGGACATACTTTTACTGCTGGGCAGCTATGATTTGCCGGACATTTCTGTAAATCTAAAATTAATTTTCTAGCCATGATGTTTCCCCCATTTCTTATTGCTTCAATTTTGTTATACCCATATTGAAAAGAATTCAAACTAAGAGTTCTACCTGATACAGGAAAATTCCTTTTCCTGTATTCAACTGTAACCAATTCCGCACAAGTTGTGCAGAACTATACCTTACTGACCGGCTTTTACCTTAATCCACAGTTCTGTCAGTTTTTCTTTCAGTACACGGTTATCTTCAAATACTTCGTCTTTTTCATAGCCCTGACGCGGCAGATATGCTACATTGCCTTCAAAATAACCACCCATACTGCTCAAGTCTGCCAGTACATCTTTGTGTGGAGAGGTATAGCATACCCATTCACTATTGGTATAAGCAATGTCGTATTCCAGCATATAGTTGATAAATTCGTGAGCCAGTAATGGATTCTCGGCATTTTTCGGGATTACCATGCAGTCTACCCACAGGTTTGTCCCCTGTTCAGGCATGTAGAAACTCATTTCTTCGTTTTCTAACAGAATATTGGTGGCATCGCCGCTGTATACAATGGCCATATCTTTGTTGCCATTGATCATACCATCGATTACTTCATCCCCTACGTATACCGGATTCATGGTATTTCTCTGTTCCATAAGCCACTGATATGCTGCTTGGATTTCATCCATGTTTTGTGTGTTCATGGAATACCCCAATGCTTTGAACGCAATCATAAACGCATCGCGTTCGGAGTCATACATATACAGTTTACCTGCATATTTTGGGTCTTTTAAGATATTCCAGCCTTCTGTTTTCAGGTCTTCTTCATCAACCACATTGGTATTATATACAATCCCCACACTTCCCCAGAAATATGGTACAGAATATTTGTTTTCCGGGTCAAATGGCAGATTTCTTACTTCGTCAGTTAAAAATTCGATATTCGGCACTTTGCTCAAGTCCAATTCCAGCAGTGCATCTTCAGCAATCAGACGCTGAATCATATAATCAGACGGTACCAAAATGTCATATACATCCCCCGCCTGTACTTTGGTATACATCATTTCATTGGAGTCATATACTTCGTAAATTACTTTTACACCAAATTCACGTTCAAAGTCGGAAATTACCATGGTATCGATATATTCCCCTACGTTATACACTTTCAATGTATCGGAACCATATTTGGCAATGGCTTCTTCCGAGCTTACAGAACTCCCGCATCCTGTCAACAGCAGTAAAACTGCCAGCAATACTGCAACTACATTTTTCTTCATTGTACAGCACTCCTTTTGTGATAAACTTGCCTGTCCGTTGTGCACCACACATTGGCAGAATTGATATATGCAATATATCATAATTTCAAAGGAAATACAATACAGAAATGCAACGCCAAGGCCGTAGGAACATGACAAAAGCTCCCCCGAGAAAATCGGAGGAGCCTATAAGATTATGCTAATTTATACTTCCTGAATGATAGGTAAAATCATCGGACGACGTTTGGTTTTTTCGTATAAATATTTGCTCAGAGAATCACGCAAACCTGTCTTCAAACTGGACCAATCTACAATATTGCGTTCCAGATATTTTTCCAGTGTCTGCTCTACCCGTTCTCTGGCACCGCTCATCAGTTCATCGGCTTCGCGTACATACACAAAACCGCGAGACACGATGTCCGGTCCTGCTGCAATCATACGATTTTCACGATCCAGTGTTACCACTACAATCACTATCCCATCCTGGGACAGCTGTTTACGGTCACGCAGTACAATATTGCCTACATCACCAACACCCAAACCGTCAATCAATGTACGACCTGCTGTTACTTTACCGGTAATTTCACCACGTTCCTGATTCACTTCAATGACACTGCCGTTTTCGGCAATGAATACATTTTCCCCAGGCATACCTACTTCCATAGCGATTTGTTTATGTTTCATCAGCATACGATATTCGCCATGGGCCGGGATGAAATATTTCGGACGTACCAAATTGAGCATCATTTTCAATTCTTCTCTGTATGCGTGGCCGGATACGTGTACGCCGTTATTGGACCCGGCTACTACGATAGCACCCAAACGATACAGCTGGTCAATAACTTTTGCTACCAGCTTTTCATTGCCCGGAATCGGAGAAGCAGATAAAATTACGGTATCCCCTGCCTCAATACGCACTTGGCGATGATCCGATGTAGCCATGCGGCTCAGCGCAGACATTGGCTCACCCTGACTGCCGGTGGTCAACAGTACAATCTGATTGCGTGGATAATGGTCAAGTTCGTCTAATTCGATTAAAGTACCGGCAGGTACATTCAAATAGCCGATTTCCTGTGCTACTTCCGCAATATTCACCATACTGCGTCCGGTAATCGCCACCTTACGGCCATGGGCTACGGCAGCATTGATTACCTGCTGAATACGATGCACATTAGACGCAAAGGTTGCTACCACAATGCGTTCTTTCGCTGCACGGAATAAATGCTCCAGATTTTCCCCAACTGTTTTTTCCGAAGGACTGTATCCTGCACGTTCTACATTAGTACTGTCGGACAATAACGCCAGTACACCTTCATTCCCCAGTTCAGCGATACGTTGATAGTCCATACCCTGACCATCAACCGGTGTTTGGTCAAATTTAAAGTCGCCTGAATGGAAAATGACACCATATGGTGTGTGCACCGCTACCGCCACAGCGTCAGGAATACTATGACAAGTACGAATCAATTCTACACGGAACGATCCTACTTTAAACTCCTGTCTTGGTTTCACTACATGCAATCTTGGATTATTCACAAAAGTAGATTCGCTCAATTTACTTTCAATAATCCCGATTGTCAGTTTCATACTATATACCGGCACATCTATTTCACGCAGCAAATAAGAGAGCGCCCCGATATGGTCCTCGTGTCCATGGGTAATGACTACCCCTTTCACCATATCACGGTTCTCCAATAAATAGCTGAAATCCGGAATAACGATATCAATACCGAGCAGTTCTTCATCAGGGAACAGCAGCCCAGCATCGATAATCAGAATTTCATCGTTGCATCTGATTGCCGTCATATTTTTCCCTACTTCACCCAATCCGCCCAAGGGAATAATGCTAACGCAATCATTCTTTTTTGTTTTTATGATGGTTACCTCCTGTCATATTTTATTTTTCCGACCAAACCGTACTATGTTTATTATATGCTATTTCCCCTATAATAACAAGTAAAAAAGAAAAGTTTCACAGTTTTATTATTGACACAACAGTATAAAGAATAAACACAAGGAATAAAAAATGTAGGGGACGTCGTCCCCTACAGTATCACTCATATTTATTACATATCTTGGTGCCAGTAAATAGTCTGCTCATGCTCCGCAACTTCCGGAAATCTAGAGAGCACATTTCCGTACTTAAATGCATAGCTAAAATACAGATAAATATCGGATTTGCCAGCCATTTTTGGACGCAGGATGACTTTGTCCGGATAAAACATATAGTTGTAATCGGCATCGCGCCAAGTTACTTCCATGCCATTGATGGTAAGTACCACATTGCCCCAGTCTAGAATCTTAATACCAGAAAGGATACCACGGCCACACTGCATCTGTCCATATTTGCAGCCAATATTATAATCCCATTTGCCTAAAAACAATGAGAAATGTTCCAATAAGAAACGGCATGGAAGGCTTACTTCTTCCTGTAAGCGGCGTTCTGTAGCTACAATTTCCTGCAGCATGTGCAGACGGCAATAATATGACGCACTGTCTTGATAATTTGGCAATTGTTCTGCCTGTTTTAAGCTTTGTTCAATATCCTCACAAATCATGAGGATGCTTTGATCCAGTTCGTGCTGTTCCATAGTGTCTTCCTCCTAACGAGTTGCACTCTCCAATGTGTTTTTCATCAGCATAGTGATAGTCATAGGGCCTACGCCACCCGGTACAGGAGTCAGGTAGCAGTCACGGCCTTCCAGGCTTGCCTGGTCTACGTCACCGCACATTTTGCCGTTTTCATCACGGTTGATCCCTACGTCAATTACCACTGCACCGTCTTTTACCATATCGCCGGTAATCATTTTGGCTTTACCGATTGCCGCTACAATGATATCTGCCTGCAATAATTCTTCTTTCAAATTTTTTGTTTTAGAATGGCAAATGGTTACGGTTGCATTTTCACGCAACAGCATCATCGCTACCGGTTTGCCTACAATATTGCTGCGGCCTACTACCACTGCTTTTTTACCTGCAATATCAATGCCGCTTTCTTTGATCAACTCAATACACCCTTTTGGTGTGCAAGGTTCAAATGCCTGTTCACCAATCAGCAAGGAGCCAAGATTTTCCGGCAGGAAACCGTCTACATCTTTTCTAGGGCTAATCGCATGAATTACTGCAGTTTCATCAATATGTTTTGGCACAGGCAACTGTACCAACAGACCATGAATTTTGTCATCGTTGTTTAATTTATCAATCAGAGCCAAGAGTTCTTCCTGTGTAGTTTCTTCCGGCAGACGGTACACTTCAGAATAGAATCCTACTTCTTTACATGCATTTTCTTTATTGCGTACGTATACTTGCGATGCCTGGTCTTCCCCTACCAAAATTACCGCAAGCCCCGGTGTAATACCTTTTTCTTTTAAGTTTATCACTTCTTCTTTGATTTCTTCACGACGTTTTTTAGCCAATTCACTACCGCTGATTAATTTCAACATAGTCTCTCGCTCCTTTGTGTATTGCAATATACATGATATTGACTCATTATATCACACTTTGCCGCTCTGCAACTACATTTATTTTGCATTTC
>JAFNVD010000160.1 GCA_017383785.1 Peptococcaceae bacterium
GATAACAGTGACCAGGATGGTCTGAGACCTGCTAACATTATTGTTTATCTGTTGGCTGATGGCGTGATTGTTGATAGCAAAACTGTATCGGGCAGCGGCAATGTATGGAACTATACATTTGCAAATCTGCCAACCTATGCAAATGGTGAAGAAATTGTTTATACCGTAATGGAAGAAGATGTACCATATTACACAACCTCCATCGATGGTTACACAATCACCAATGCATATGAACCAGAAACAACCGAAATCATCGGTGAAAAGATTTGGGATGACAATGATAACAAGGCAAATGCAAGACCGGAAAGCATTGTAGTAGAACTGTTTGCGGACGGCGTACAAGTTGATCGTACTACAGTAACAGCGCTTGACTGGAGTTATGCATTTACAGATCTGCCGGTATACAAAGATGGCGGTCAGGCGATCGCTTATCGCATAGTGGAAGATCCGGAAAGTGCCCCTGGTTATGTACCATCTTATTCTGTAGAACAGAACAATAATGGTTATGTAATTGACATCACCAATACTTACTCCGGCGAAGATGCAGAGTCTGTAACAATTAGCGGTAATAAAGTATGGAATGATAACAATAATGCAATGGGCAAACGTCCTGCAAGCATTACTGTAAATCTGCTCTGTGATGGCGTTGAAGTGAAAGAAGCTGTTGTAACAGCAGCAGACAACTGGGCATATGCATTTACCGATCTGCCAAAAGCGGATGAAGAAGGCAATGCGTATGAATACACCGTGACAGAAGATGCGGTCGACGAATACCGTTCTGTAATTACCAGAACATCTGCCGGTTATGATATCACCAATACATTGATTACTGGTAAAGCAGGACAGCTGCAGGTAAGCAAAGTGGTAAGTGGTGACAAAGCTCCTGAAAACGGCGCTTTCAAATTTGTGTTGAATGTGGAAGCAAGCAAACCTAACTGGGATGCATTGAAAGTATGGCAGAAACTGCAGTTGGAAGATGCTTATAATAATGCTGTAAAAGAACAGGAAGCAGCAGAAGAAGCCTGGAAAGCTGCAAAAGCAGATTTTGCAAAGAATGCAAGAAAACTGCGCACCACAGGTTCTGCAATCCAGTTTGCTATGGCAGAAGAAGTAACAAGTCCATCTTGCTACGAATATCTGATGATCGATGAAGATGCACGGATTACATCTACTACATCCTCTAGCTATGACTTTAATCGTTGGGCTGTAGGTGCAGCAGATGATACTCTGGTAAAACGCGTAATCGAAGCAATTCGCGAATTGGCAGTTGAATTTAACAGAGCCAATAGTGTATTCCTGAAAGCATTACAGAGTGAAGTAAGCACCACATCCAGTGCATTAGAGTTTACTACACCAAGTGCTTTAGGCTTCATGAAAGACGATGCACAGAATCTGTTAAACAAAGCGGATCGATTGTTTGAAGCTAATGCTTTGGTAGAAACCACAAGTGCTGCTGTATATGAATTTGTAAACAGTCCTGAAGTAACAACTCCGGCTGCAATTACAATAACCATTACCGATGCAAAAGGTAATAAAACAGAAGTAACAACAACCGGTGCTTATCAGTATGAATTTACATTGTATGCAGGTAAAGATGCAAGTGTCGAAACATTCAAGTTTGATTTTGAAGTGACCACAGGTTCTTCGCTCACTTACTCGATTAAAGAAGTGGAATGGGTAGAAGCTGACTATGAAGGCACCACAATCAAACTGAATGGCAATCAGGAAATTTCCGGCGTAGACACAGGCAAACAAGCATTGCTCACTACATCTGTAAATGACGTTGTATTCACAAACATTTACGCAGATGAAGAAGAGGAGCCATATGTTCCTCCGTATGTTCCACCATACGTTCCTCCAGTAGAACCGGAAGAAATCATTCCGGAACCGGAAGTACCTGCAGGAGAACCTCCTGTTATAGTACCTGCCGAAGAAATTTTTGAAGAAGAAATTCCTCTGGGTGATGCACCAAGAACAGGCGATGTAAACGATGCAATGCCATTCATGGCAATGATGTTATTTGCACTGACCGGTATGGTAATTACCAGAAGAAAATTCAACTAAAAAATAAAAAAGCTAATTAGTTGAACGGAATATGATTCTTAGAAAGCAGCCTATGCTATGCATAGGCTGCTTTTTTTGTGACACCCCAACATTTATTTTAGAACCAAAATTTTTCAAACATCTCTAAATAGATAGGTTCAAGGCTTTTGAGCACAAAAAAGAGACACTAACCATAACGGTTAGTGTCTAAACTTATTTGGAGCGGGTAAAGGGAATCGAACCCTCATATTCAGCTTGGGAAGCTGATGTTCTACCACTAAACTATACCCGCATATGAAACTCTGCTAGATATTATAGCATAAGGAGCTTTTGATGTCAAATAAAACTACCAAAATAAAAGAAGCTAGTGGGGGGAATCGAACCCCCGACCTACTGATTACGAATCAGTTGCTCTGCCGACTGAGCTACACCAGCGACTTATCTATTATACTTGGTTTGAAAAAAAATTGCAATGCCTTTGTGGGACTATTTGTTCTGCACGATAAAGTTGTAAACGTCTCGTTTGCTGAGGTCTGCTTCTTTGGCAGCCTGTTTGATGGCATCTTTTTGGGAAATGCCTTCGGCTTCTAATTGTGCTACGCGATCTACAGCCCAGTCTAGGTCACGTGCTTCCGGTACTGTCGGTTCTGCGCCGTGCAATAGCAATACGAATTCACCACGGATACCGTTTGCTTCAAAGTGAGCCAGCACTTCAGCCGGTGTACCGCGTACGATTTCTTCGAACTTTTTGGTCAGTTCTCGCGCTGCAGCCATAGCACGGTCCGGGAATACTTCCATCATGGTTTTCAGTGTATCTTCCAGACGATGTGGCGATTCGTAGAAAATCATAGTGCGTTCTTCATTGAGCAAACGTTCAAAGTATTGCTGCCGTTCTTTTTTGTGTCGTGGAATAAACCCTTCGAAGCAGAAGCGGTCTGTTGGTAAGCCGGACAATACCAGTGCGGTAATGGCCGCTACCGGCCCCGGCAGCACAGTGAATGGGATATCTTCTGCCAGACACTGCTGCACCAGATCGTATCCCGGATCGGATACACCGGGCATACCGGCATCGGATACCAGTGCTACGTTTTTTCCGTCTTTTAAGTGCTGAATAATGACATCACCTTTGGTCATTTTGTTGTGTTCATAATAACTGGTAACCGGTTTGGAAATGTTGAAATGATTTAAAAGCTGTAATGTTTTTCTGGTATCTTCGCAGGCTACCAAATCAACAGCTTCTAATGTTTCCAGCACACGCAGGGTGATATCCTGCAGATTGCCAATGGGTGTGGCACATAGGTATAAAGTTCCGTATGTCATAGTGCACCTCCGGGTGAGATTCGTATACTATCGGTAGTAAGATAACACTTCTTTGCTATACGTGGATTTATCGCTGGTAATGGAAGCGGTAGATTCATAAATTGGCAGTGGCGGCATGATAGTAATACCGTTTCTGCCATCTTTGATTGCTTCCATCAGAATCAGATTGGCCGGCTGATCTACAGTTGGGTGAATCATGCGCAATCGATAGGGTGCCAGTCGATGTTTTTGACAGAGCGATAAGATTTCGGTCAAACGTTCTGCACGATGAATTAGCGCAAAGTGGCCGCGATCTTTTAATGTACGAAAGGCACATTGAATGAGCTGCTCCAGTGTGCAAGCCAGTTCGTGTCGCGCCAATGCAATTTGCGGGTTAGGGTTTTGTTTGCCGGTACCTACCTGAAAAAAAGGCGGGTTGCTGATGACAAAATCATATTGCTGTTCAAAAGATTTTGGCAGCTGTGTCAAATCATATTGATGAATATGAACGTGTTCTTCCATATGGTTGTATGCCACAGAGCGTGTGGCCATATCTGCGATTTCAGGCTGTAGCTCGATACCGTCAATTTGCAGCTTATCATAACGAGCTGCCAGAAGTAATGGCATCACACCACTTCCGGTACCCAGGTCTAAAAGGCGTTGGGATTTGTCCGGATTAGGTTCGATAAAATGAGCCAAAAGCACTGCATCGATAGAAAATCGAAAGCCCTGCGTTTTCTGCAGGACTTTCCAGATATGCGGGTCGGTTTTTGCTGTGGCATATCCATATACGTCGTGATTGATACATAAGTCAGTAAAGGCCTCGTCGGGCAATACCGGCAGATCAGTTGGATACATTGCTCAGTACCTCCATGCACAACAGACAACCGCCATCGTGAGTTTTACCAAAATAAGCAGGGCATACATGAATTCCGTCATCGTACAACTTTTGCAATGCATGCTGACCATCGTTTTCATGCGGATTGTTTTGTACAGCAGGTGCAGCTTGTTGGCGTAACCATTCATTTTCCGCTTCTAAATTAGCGATATATACCTGTAACTGCTGAAATTCTTCTGTCAGCTGTGACAATGTCTGCTGCATGGAAGCCAGCTGTTTGCTTAAATTCATGTGAATCCCCTCCCGTAACGATGATTAATCTTCCAGTTTGCGCAAGTCAAAGTTTGCATCTTCCTCATCCATGTTGTTCAGTGCATCTAGATGTTTTACTTTGCATCCGCATTTTCTATTTTCTACATACACATCATTTTCGTATTTTAAACAGCATAACAAGCGTCCGCAAATACCGGAAATTTTGGATGGATTCAGAGATAAATTTTGTTCTTTTGCCATTTTGATGCTTACCGGTGCAAAGTCACCTAAGAAGGTATGGCAGCATAACGGACGGCCACAGAACCCGATGCCGCCCAGCATTTTTGCTTCATCACGCACACCAATTTGGCGCAGTTCAATACGGGTACGGAATACAGTAGCCAAATCTTTTACCAGTTCGCGGAAGTCTACACGACCATCTGCAGTAAAGAAAAATACAATTTTACTATTGTCAAAAGTATATTCTACATCAATCAGTTTCATTGGCAGCTGATGATTTTCGATTTTTTCTAAGCATACCTGAAACGCTTCTTTTTCGTATTCAGCATTCGCAGCAACATGAGCATCGTCTTCCGGTGTTGATACGCGAATCACTTTTTTTAGTGGCGGAACAATTTCTTCTTCGGATACTTGTTTCAGCCCTACTACTACACTGCCGTATTCGATACCGCGTGCAGTTTCTACAATCACATGATCTCCGGCGTTAATTTCCATTTGATCGGGATCGAAATAATATATTTTACCGGCTTCTTTAAATCGAACGCCAATAACGGTAATAGTCATAATGAATCCTCCTATAGATGTTTGAGGTAGTTTATTTTGAAATTAATATTTGTGTTTTTAACAGCGCCACTTCCATCACCAATCTCGGTGATGCATTGTATTCCAGCTGTTCCATACCGGTACGAAAATACTGTAAAATGTTAAGTACGTGTTCTGCAGCGAGTTGTTGTGTGCGTAATTCTGCCAGATAGTCCTGATTTACCAGTAGGCGACTGTCACTATGCATGACGGTTAATAGCACATCATGATACCAAATTTGCCCCAACTCCAGTAATGTACGGGCCATTTTTTTGTTTTTCTCCCATTGCTCGCACCAGGCGATAATTTGTGCCGGACGCATGGTATTCAGTTTCGCCAGAAGCTGATAAAAATCCTGTCTAGCCTGAGAGAGTTCTTCATTTGCCAGCAGTTCTTCCGCTGTATGCATGGAGCCTCCTGCCAGTGCTGCAATCAATCCGATACGGCTTTGTTGAGCAGGGTACAATTTTTGCAACAATTCTTGTATCAAAGCAGGCGACAATGATTGGAATTGAATCTGCTGACAACGAGATAGAATTGTGATTGGCAGATTCTGCATCTGTGAGGTAATTAACAGAAATACAGTGTTTTCCGTTGGCTCTTCCAATGTTTTCAGCAGGCAATTGGCTGCTTGTTCTGTCATCAGATGGGCATCATTGATGAGAATCACTTTGTAAGTACTATCGTAATTGCGCAATGTTACTTTGGCAAGCAATGTGCGAATCTGCTCGATTTTGATGCTATTTCCATCGGGCTCCAATACAATAATATCAGGCTGACTGCCGCTTTGTGCTTGCACACAAGATGGGCAAACACCGCAGCTTTGTATGATACCATCTGCTTTATTGGTACAGTTGAGATATTGTGCCAGTGCCAATGCGGTCTTTTTTTTGCCGACACCTTCAGGTCCGGTAAATAGATATGCATGGGCAATATGTCGTGTCTCGATAGCACGATGTAATATGTGAATTGCCTGTTCCTGACCTTTGATTTCTGAAAACTGCATGGCACGCTCCTGATTAAAAATTCGCTGTTGATGTTTATGATAAAAACATCTTACTCTTAATTGTATCGTATTGATGAGGAGAAATC
>JAFNVD010000161.1 GCA_017383785.1 Peptococcaceae bacterium
ACATTTTACTACACTACAGCGTTTATTTCAAGTCTAAAAAGCCAATAAAAAAGCCTTTCTTCATCATAAAGAAAGGCTTTCCGCACTATTTAAAATGTACTATTTGATACAAGCGATGGAAGGGTCGTCTACTTCTTCCTCTTCTTCGGCAGGATCGGCTTCGCCTTTTAATCCACCTTCTACTTTTTCCATCAAATCTTCTACTTTTTCATTGGCTACAGCTTTTACTTCTTCCAATTTTTCACCGGCAGCATCCATAGTCGCTTCCAGTTTGTCACCGGCTGCTTCTACTTTTTCTTCCAGCTTGTCTACCGCTGCTTCAAATTTTTCTTCCAGATTTTCTGCAGCGTCGCCAATTTTATCTGCCGCATTTTCAGCAGCGTCCATTACATTAACTGCTGCAGTCTGTGCTTTGCCTCTTAATTTATCAAAAAATCCCATAGTTCTTCGCCCCTTTTTTATTGACACAGCCATACTGTGTCATTGTTTTCATAGAGTCATTTCGGTAATACCCGTCAGAAATCCTTTTTTCTTTTATAAATTTTTTATAAATTTTATGAAATGATCAATTCTTATACCAAACCGACTCCTTGGCCTGTAATCCAAAGTACAGCCATAATTTGCAATAACAAAATCATTGGAATACCCACCGTAAACTTGATATGCTTTGTTTTGTGACGAAAGGTTTGCATCCCTGCCCAGCATCCTACACTGCCGCCAATCAGCGCAACAATAAAAAAATTGCGCTCCGGTGTGCGCCAAGCATCTTTAATGGCTTTTCGTTTGTCACTCCACATCATATAAAAGCCCAATGCATTTACGATTAATAAATAAATTCCAATCTCATTCATGGATAATCTCCTCCTGCACTACATTGCCTTCCACATCCACCGATTCCTGTACCACAGTTTCTTGCGGCTGATTTTGAAAGGTAATCTGAAATACTGCCTGTGGCAAATTCACTGAAATGCGGCTATGTTTGCCCTTTGCTTTTGCCTCAGCTTCAATGCACTGCAGTATTTGCTGCAAACTGTCTTTAGACAATCCACCGCCACGCCAATGAAAAACCAAAGGCTTTCCCTTTTTCACTGCCTGCCCGGCCCGTTTCTGTACATCTTCCATACGGGTAAACGATAGTTTTTTCTGCCGATAATAGCTATGCTCTCCGTTGGTACACGATGGCACAGGCCAGACCAATGACTCATGGTCACGGAATATATGTGCATCATCTAGCAGAAAATAATCATATCGAATGATACCATCCTGGCTCAAAGAATTGTCGAATGTTGCGTCAAAATGATAATACATCCCATCCAATTCAATGATGTTCCAGGCATGGCGGTATTTAATCTGTTTATCCGGATTCGCCTCTGCGATAGCGATAATACATCCAATACCAAGTGCATCACATAAAATCTTTACTGTTTTGGCGATGCCTTCACACACACCTACGCCCTGTCCCAATGGACCGATAATTTCATGTGAATATTGTTTTTTCAATTTGTCATAGGTTACATTTTGGCAAATAAAATCATGGATATATTGCAGCTGTTCCACTTTGCTCAACTGCGTAGCAGGACGAGATAATTTGTCTACCCGCGCTTTCATGGCCTGCTGGTGTGTTTTCAGTTTTTTCTTGTCAAAAAGATAGTCCGGTACAATTTCTACGCTGTCTGCATGGTCATAATACCGATAGGAAATCTTTTCTACATAAAACAACTCGGGATGATCCAAACGCACCAAAAAGCAAATTTCAAATATTTCCCGATCCGATAAACGAGGCACCGAAAAAGATGCACTCACTGCCTTCAACCCTTCCAGCATGGCATGATATACGGCCTGCTGCTGTTTATTCAATTGTTTATAATAATACTGTGTTTGCATAAATATCTCCAAACTAGCACAATGCTTTACGAGTTTTCTTTTCGATAGTATATCATACCCTCATATATATGCATAACCTTTTTTATTTGGGTCACACTAATGTGTGCAGGAGGTGATAACCATGTTTGGAAATACAGAACGAAAACTGAGCAGCGATCCGGCACAATTTCCACAGCAGTTGAGCCGTGTCATTGAAGATGGCCAAAAACATGGACTTTCAGAAGAGATGATGGTAAAAGGTATGGTCAGTGTCGGTAATCTGATGGGCCAGTTTGTGAAACCCGACTCCCCGGAAGAAGCACTGATGAAAGAAATGTGGGAATGTGCCAGCGACCAGGAAAAAACTGCAGTCGCACAAATGGTACTGAAAGTAGGCCGTAAAAAAATGGGCCATCAGTAATCTCTACATTGTTTTACTAACAGCAATGCAACAGAAAATCCGCTGTCTATCAGGCACACAGCCAAAAAACAGCGGATTTTTTGTTTATCTATACAATCTTATTTATTTAGCCCATTATAATGTGCCCCAACGGTCAAATGGCCAGTAAATAAACTGTGCTTTGCCGATAATGTGTTTTTTCTCTACAAAGCCCCAAGAACGGCTGTCAGAGCTGTGATTGCGGTTATCCCCGCACATAAAATAACTGCCTTCCGGTACCATTACCGGACCAAAATCATCAAACTCCAGCCCGACCGGCAAATATGGTTCTTCTACCAAGGTGCCGTTTACATAAAGTTTACTGTCTTTAAATTCAATCACTTCACCCGGCTCCCCAATGCAGCGTTTGATATAGTCTTTTTTCGGATCCAGTGGATAATGGAATACTACCACATCTCCTCGTTCCGGCCCATCCAGCCAATAGCTAAAATTGGTCACAACTACTTTATCGTTCACTTCGATGGTTGGCAGCATAGATTCGGATGGAATCCAGTAGTTGCCCACTACAAATGTTTTTATCAAAAATGCCAATACCAGTGCAATACCTACAACTTCTACAATTTCACGCAATTCGGATTTTTTCTTTTTTTCATTTATATTTTTTTCATTTAATTCTTCGGTCATAGTGGTTACCCTTCTTTATCAATATATGCTATGTTTATACTATAACGCAAAATGCAGATACGGTCAAATAGAACTTTTCACTTTACTTTTTCGCTGTTTTCATAAGCTGTCGCAATTCTCCGGTAATCAGTAAAATGAGCAGATAGCTTACGGCCGCCAAAGTCAATCGAGCAAGAAACCATATGGTGCCCTTTGGCAATACCGTTTCTAAAAATTGCATTTGTATCACCATCAATAGGCTGCCGCCTACCGGCAAAAAAATTTGTTTCCACGGAATACGCACCGGTACACATTGGCCAAGGGCTGCAATATGCATCATACATTGGAGTCCATAGCCTAAGATCATACCGCAGGCAATGCCGGTGGCACCTAA
>JAFNVD010000162.1 GCA_017383785.1 Peptococcaceae bacterium
GCCAGACCTCTCTGTGCTAATACGTTTGTAATAGCTGCTGTTGTTGTTGTTTTACCATGGTCAACGTGACCGATTGTACCAATGTTTACATGTGGTTTGGTACGTTCAAATTTAGCTTTTGCCATTGTAATCTTCCTCCTATATTAAATCGTGAGGGAATTATCCTCTACGTTTTGCGATGATTTCTTCGCTTACGGATTTAGGAACTTCTTCGAAGTGGTCAGACTGCATTGTGTACAGACCACGGCCCTGTGTTTTAGAACGCAGGTCTGTTGCATAGCCGAACATTTCAGACAGTGGTACAAAACCTCTGATGATCTGAGCGTTACCTTTTGCTTCCATACCTTCAATTCTACCACGACGGGAGTTCATATCACCCATTACATCACCCATGTATTCGTCTGGGATAGTAACTTCGATTTTCATGATAGGTTCCAGCAGAACTGGATGTGCTTTCTGAGCACCTTCTTTGAATGCCATGGAACCTGCAATTTTAAATGCCATTTCAGAGGAGTCAACTTCATGGTAAGAACCGTCTACCAAAGTAGCTTTGATGTCTACCATTTCGTAACCTGCTAAAATACCATTCTGCATTGCTTCGCGGATACCGGATTCGATTGGAGCGATGTATTCTTTTGGAACAACACCACCAACGATTTTGCTTTCAAAGATGAAACCGGAACCTGGTTCCAGTGGTTCTAATTCGATTACAGCGTGACCATACTGACCACGACCACCGGACTGACGTTTGAACAGACCAACGGATTTAACTGCGTCACGAATTGTTTCTTTGTAAGCAACCTGTGGTTTACCAACCTGGCACTCAACTTTAAATTCACGTTTCAGACGGTCAGCGATGATATCTAAGTGTAATTCACCCATACCAGCGATGATTGTCTGACCTGTTTCCTGATCAGTATATGTTTTGAAGGTTGGGTCTTCTTCAGCCAGTTTAGCCAGAGCGATACCCATTTTTTCCTGGTCAGCTTTTGTGCTTGGTTCAATAGCAATGTTGATAACTGGTTCTGGGAATTCCATGGATTCCAGAATGATTGGAGCTTCTTCAGCGCACAGTGTATCACCTGTACCGGTGTCTTTCAGACCTACGGCAGCAGCGATGTCACCTGCGTAAACCATTTCGATTTCTTCTCTGTGGTTTGCATGCATCTGCAGAATACGGCCAACACGTTCTCTTTTACCTTTTGTGGAGTTCAGAACATAAGTACCGGATGCTAATGTACCGGAGTATACACGGAAGAATGTCAGTTTCCCTACATATGGGTCTGTCATGATTTTGAATGCCAGAGCACTGAATGGCTCTTTATCGCTAGCATGACGTTCTTCTTCTGTACCATCTTCCAGAGTACCTTTGATAGCAGGAATATCAGTTGGAGCTGGGCAGTATTTAACTACAGCATCCAGCAGCATCTGTACACCTTTATTTTTGAAGGAGGAACCGCAGAATACTGGAATCATTTTTACTTCGCAAGTAGCTTTGCGGATAGCAGCTTCGATTTCAGCGATTGTCAGTTCTTCGCCTTCTAAATATTTCATCATTAATTCTTCATCAGTTTCAGCAGCAGCTTCAACTAATTTTTCTCTCAATTCAGCAGCCTGATCTGCATAATCTGCTGGGATTTCTTCTTCAACGAAAGTACCTTTATCATCTGTAAAGTTCAGAGCTTTCATTGTAATCAGGTCAATAATACCTGTGAAGTTATCTTCAGCGCCGATTGGCAGCTGCATTGCGATTGCATTGTGGCCTAAACGTTCTCTGATCTGTTCAACAACATTCAGGAAGTTAGCACCGGTTCTGTCCATTTTATTTACATAAGCCAGTCTTGGTACCCCGTATGTGTCAGCCTGACGCCATACAGTTTCGGACTGTGGCTGTACACCACCTACTGCACAGAAAACCCCAACGGAGCTGTCCAGTACGCGCAGGGAACGTTCAACTTCTACTGTGAAGTCTACGTGACCTGGGGTGTCGATGATGTTTAAACGGTGACCCTGCCATTCAGCTGTTGTAGCTGCGGAAGTGATTGTGATACCACGTTCCTGCTCCTGAACCATCCAGTCCATTGTAGCTGCGCCATCATGTACTTCACCGATTTTGTGTACGCGACCGGTGTAGTACAGAATACGTTCGGTAGTGGTTGTTTTACCAGCATCGATGTGTGCCATGATACCAATATTTCTGGTTTTTTCTAAAGGAAAGGCTCTACCCATCGTTATTTCTCCTTCGTTAAGTTAAAAGTGGAATCCTACCAACGATAATGTGCGAAAGCTTTGTTTGCTTCTGCCATTTTGTGTGTGTCTTCTTTTTTCTTAACAGAGCCACCCATGTTGTTAGCGGCATCCATTAATTCGTTAGCCAGTTTTTCCATGATTGTTTTTTCGCCTCTTTTACGAGCGAACATTACAATCCAACGAATACCCAGTGTCTGACGACGATCTGCTCTTACTTCGATTGGCACCTGATAGTTAGCACCACCTACACGACGAGCTTTAACTTCTAATACAGGCATTACGTTTTTCAGAGCTTCTTCGTAAACCTCTAAAGCATCTTTACCTGTTTTTTCTGCAATAATATCAAAAGCTCCATATACTGCTTTTTCAGCTGCACCTTTTTTACCGTCTAACATGATCTGGTTGATCAGTTTGGTAACTTTTTTACTATTGTAAATTGGATCAGCTAATACTTCTCTTTTTGGAGCTGCACCTTTTCTGGACATATTATCCCCCTCTCTGCCTTACTTCAAACAGCAATCTTTAAATTATTTTTTGCTTGCTTTTGGTCTTTTTGCACCGTATTTGGAACGAGACTGGTTACGGTTGTTAACACCAGCTGCATCCAGAGTACCACGAACCAGATGATAACGTACCCCTGGTAAGTCTTTAACTCTACCACCTCTTACCAGAACAACACTGTGTTCCTGTAAGTTGTGACCGATACCTGGAATGTACGCTGTTACTTCAATGCCGTTTGTTAATTTAACACGGGCAACTTTACGTAACGCAGAGTTAGGTGTTTTAGGAGTGGTTGTATATACTCTTGTACATACGCCTCTCTTCTGTGGATTATTTTTTAATGCAGGAGCTGTAGATTTTTTATCAGCTACATATCTACCTTGTCTAACCAATTGGTTAATTGTTGGCATGCTCTGCACCTCCTTCCTCAATATTAAAACAATAAGTATTTTTTAAACAACGCTCACGGGCGTGTCATATAAGTGCTTTGTAAAAGCTGTGCTTATTCAGCACAGCTTTTACTCACGCGAACTATTGCATTTTAGCACACTGCATATAGCATGTCAAGAGAATCTATTAAAGAATTTCTTCATCATTAGTATCAGCAATTTCTTCAGATACTACAGCTTCTGCATTTGCGTTGGTAACTTTAATCCCTCTGTAACGGCTCATACCGGTACCGGCAGGAATCAATTTACCTAAAATTACGTTTTCTTTCAGACCCATCAGCGGATCCACTTTACCTTTGATTGCAGCGTCAGTCAGTACTCTTGTTGTTTCCTGGAAGGATGCCGCAGACATAAAGGATTCAGTTGCCAAAGAAGCTTTGGTAATACCCATCAGCAATGTTTTGCCGATTGCTTCCTGGCCACCGGCAGCTGCTACACGTTCGTTTTCTTCTTCGAATGTGAAGATATCTACCTGCCCGCCCGGTAACAAGTTTGTATCACCCGGATCTTCTACTTTTACTTTGCGTAACATCTGACGAACCATTACTTCAATGTGTTTGTCATTGATGTCTACCCCTTGCAGACGGTAAACTTTCTGAACTTCACTCAGAATGTATCTCTGAACACCCAACGCACCTTTTACACGCAGTAAATCTTGTGGATTGATAGACCCTTCTGTCAGTTCCTGCCCTGCCTCTACAATAGACCCTTCGGCAACTCTCAAACGGGCACCGTAAGGGATTGTATATACATGAGCTTCACCATCATCACCGGTAATTGTGATTTCTTTTCTATTTTTAACATCCTGAATACGTACAACACCTGCAGCTTCAGCAATAATTGCCTGGCCTTTTGGTTTACGTGCTTCAAATAATTCTTCAACACGAGGAAGACCCTGTGTAATGTCATCACCCGCTACACCACCGGTATGGAAGGTACGCATAGTTAACTGTGTACCCGGTTCACCGATAGATTCAGCAGCAATAACGCCGACTGCTTCACCGATATCTACATGGCCACCTGTTGCCAAATTACGACCATAGCATTTGCAGCAGATACCGTGACGGCTCTTACATGTCAGAGCACTACGGATTACTACCTGTTCAATACCCAGTTTCTGAATCATGGAAGCCAAGTCTTCAGTAATTTCTTCGTTCGCTGCAACGATTACTTCACCTGTTTCTGGATGAATAACTGGTTCTAATGCATAACGACCTGCAATACGTTCTTCCAATGGCTCGATAATTTCATTACCGTTTTTGATTGCTTCAACCAACAAGCCTTTTGTGGTATGGCAATCATCTTCACGTACAATTACTTCCTGCGCAACGTCAACCAAACGTCTTGTCAAGTAACCAGAGTCGGCTGTACGTAACGCTGTATCGGTTAACCCTTTACGAGCACCGTGGGAAGAAATAAAGTATTCCTGTACGTTCAGACCTTCACGGAAGTTCGCTTTAATTGGCAACTCGATGGTGCGACCTGTGGAGTCTGCCATCAGACCACGCATCCCTGCCAGCTGACGAATCTGCTGGTTGTTACCGCGGGCCCCGGAAGTAGCCATCATGTTGATATTGTTGAATTTGTCCAGACTGCCCAACAGAGCATCTGTTACTTCTTTTGTTGCTTTGGTCCATACTTTGATAACCAAATTGTATCGTTCTTCTTCAGTAATTAAACCGCGTCTGAATTTCAATTCAATTTTTTCTACTTCTTTATCTGCAGTCTGCAGAATTTCTGTTTTTGCTTCAGGAACAACGATATCACTGAATGCTACAGTGAAACCTGCTCTGGTAGAATATTTAAAGCCTTGTGCTTTGATACCGTCCAGCATTTTTGCGGTTGCTGCGGCACCCAGCAGTTTGTAACATTTTGCTACAATTTTGCCTAAGCCTTTTTTACCAACAGTTTCATTGATAAAGCCAACTTCTTCAGGAATTACATCATTGAAGATGATACGACCTGCTGTGGTTTCCAAACGAGAACCATCTGGAATACCATAACGGCTGCCGTTTTCCTGACGAATGAAAATTTTCGCCTGTAAGTGCAATTCACCGGCATCGTAAGCCAATAACGCTTCGTTATTGTCTTTAAAGATTTTACCTTCCCCTAACGCGCCGTCACGATCAATAGTTAAATAATAAGACCCTAAGATCATGTCCTGTGTAGGTGTGGTTACCGGTTTCCCATCTTTCGGGTTTAAGATGTTGTTAGAAGCCAACATCAATAAACGTGTTTCTGCCTGTGCTTCCGCAGACAAAGGTACGTGAATCGCCATCTGGTCACCGTCAAAGTCAGCGTTGAACGCAGTACATACCAGTGGATGCAGTCTCAGTGCACGGCCTTCTACCAATACAGGTTCGAATGCCTGAATCCCTAATCTATGCAGAGTAGGCGCACGGTTCAGCATTACAGGATGGTCTTTGATAACTTCTTCTAAAACATCCCACACTTCCGGTCTCAGACGTTCTACCATGCGTTTTGCACTTTTAATGTTATGCGCATAGCCATCACTTACCAGTTTTTTCATTACAAAAGGTTTAAACAGTTCGATTGCCATTTCTTTTGGCAAACCGCACTGATGCATTTTCAGTTCAGGACCTACTACAATTACAGAACGGCCGGAGTAGTCAACACGTTTCCCTAACAGGTTCTGACGGAAACGACCCTGTTTCCCTTTCAGCATATCGCTTAAGGATTTCAGTGGACGGTTACCAGGGCCTGTTACAGGTCTGCCACGTCTGCCGTTGTCAATTAAAGCGTCAACTGCTTCCTGCAGCATACGTTTTTCATTGCGCACGATAATATCAGGCGCACCCAAATCCAACAAACGTTTCAAACGATTGTTACGGTTGATAACACGACGATATAAGTCGTTTAAGTCAGATGTCGCAAAACGACCGCCATCTAACTGTACCATCGGACGAATTTCCGGTGGAATTACAGGCAGTACATCTAAAATCATCCAGCTTGGTTTGTTGTTAGAGTTTTTGAATGCTTCTACAACTTCCAAACGTCTTACCGCTTTCACATTTCTCTGACCGGTAGTATTGCGTACCTCTTCTTTTAATTCTTCATACAGCGCATCTAAATCCATTTCTTCCAGCAGTTCTTTGATTGCTTCTGCACCAATCCCTGCACGGAATCCATTGCCGTATTTTTCTTTGTTTTCTCTGTATTCGGTTTCAGTCAACAGAGACATTTTTTCTAACGGAGTGTCACCGCCATCTAAAACAATATAGGAAACAAAGTAAATTACTTTTTCCAGCTGTCTTGGAGAAATATTTAATAATAACCCCATTCGGCTTGGAATTCCTTTAAAGTACCAGATGTGAGAGCATGGCGCAGCCAGTTCAATATGACCGAGACGTTCTCTTCTTACTTTAGAACGGGTAACTTCAACACCGCAGCGGTCACAAACAACGCCTTTATAACGGATACGTTTATATTTACCGCAGTTACATTCCCAGTCTTTTGTAGGCCCGAAAATGCGTTCACAGAATAAACCATCACGTTCCGGTTTCAAGGTACGATAGTTGATTGTTTCCGGTTTCTTTACTTCCCCACTAGACCACTCACGGATCTGGTCAGGGGAAGCAAGACCTATTCTAATTCTATCAAAATTATTAACATCTAACAAAGGGCTCGCTCCCTTCCCAAAAATCTGTTGCTAATTAAAATGTTTCATCGCTCAGGATGAAATCATCGTCATCCTCTAAATCGCCATGAAGATCAAATGCGATATCCATATCGTCATCCAGCAAATCTTCATCTTCCGGTTCTTCCTCTTCTTCTACAGGGCCATCTTCTGTTTCAATCAAGAAATCATTAAATGCGCCTGCAGCTTCAGCATCACCTTTAGATTTTTCAGCAGGCAAATCAATACCCAGCTCTTTTGCTGTTTCTACGATATCATCATCATCTTCGCCGAATTCGATTTCTTCGTCAAACTCATTCAGGATTTTCACATCCAGACACAAGCTCTGCAGTTCCTTAATCAATACTTTGAAGGATTCAGGAACACCAGGTTCAGGAATATTTTCACCTTTTACAATTGCTTCATAAGTTTTTACACGACCAACGATATCGTCAGATTTTACAGTTAAAATTTCCTGCAATGTATACGCTGCGCCATATGCTTCCAGCGCCCAAACTTCCATTTCCCCGAAACGCTGACCACCGAACTGTGCTTTACCACCCAGTGGCTGCTGTGTAACCAGAGAGTATGGACCTGTGGAACGTGCATGGATTTTATCGTCAACCAGATGGGCCAGTTTCAGATAATACATATAACCAACAGTTACCGGATTGTCAAACGGCATACCGGTGCGACCGTCTCTAACCACAAATTTACCGGATGCAGGATAATGCATACCGCTTTCATCATTGGCTTTCTGCAGCATATCTAAAATATCCTGTTCGCCTGCACCGTCAAATACAGGTGTTGCCAAACGAATCCCTAATGCTTTTGCAGCCATACCTAAATGTACTTCCATTACCTGACCGATGTTCATACGAGAAGGTACACCCAGAGGGTTCAGTACAATTTCAACAGGTGTACCGTCTTCCAGGAACGGCATATCGCATTCAGGCAGAACGCGAGATACAACCCCTTTGTTACCATGGCGACCCGCCATTTTGTCCCCTTGAGAGATTTTTCTTTTCTGAGCAATATAGCAACGTACTACCTGATTTACACCAGGAGACAAATCACTGTTTTCAGATGTAAATACTTTTACATCCACGATAATCCCTGCTTCCCCATGAGGTACACGCAGAGAAGTATCTCTTACTTCACGAGCTTTTTCACCGAAAATCGCACGCAACAGACGTTCTTCAGCAGTCAGTTCTGTTTCACCTTTTGGTGTTACTTTCCCAACCAGAATATCACCAGGACGCACTTCAGCACCTACACGAATAATACCTCTTTCGTCCAGATTTTTCAGCATATCCTCCCCTACGTTAGGGATATCGCGTGTAATTTCTTCCGGCCCTAATTTTGTATCACGCGCATCGCATTCATATTCTTCAATATGGATGGAAGTATAGTAGTCTTCTTTTACCAGTTTTTCACTCAGTAAAACCGCGTCTTCGTAGTTATAACCTTCCCAGTTCATGAAGGCAATTAATACGTTACGACCCAATGCCAGTTCACCATGATCAGTAGAAGGACCGTCGGCTAAAATAGCACCAGCTTCTACTACTTGACCTTTTTTCACCAGTGGTTTCTGATTGATGCAGCTACCTTGGTTGGAACGTTCGAATTTCGCCAATTTATAACGATCTTTTACGCCATCAGCACGTTTGATTACAATTTCTTTTGCAGAAACATATTCAACAGTACCGCCATTTTCAGCGATTACCATAACGCCGGAGTCATACGCAGCACGATATTCCATACCGGTACCAACAAACGGAGCATCCGTACGAAGCAAAGGCACAGCCTGACGCTGCATGTTCGCACCCATCAGAGCACGGTTCGCGTCATCGTGTTCCAGGAACGGAATCAACGCTGTAGCGATAGATACTACCTGTTTTGGAGATACGTCCATGTAATCAACTTTCTCGTTATCTACAACGATATTTGCATGTCCATAACGAGCGTTTACTTTTTTCTCTGCAAAGCGACCATCTGCATCCAATGGAGAGTTGGCCTGGGCAACAACAAATTTATCTTCTTCATCTGCAGCCAAGTATTCAATTTCGTCAGTTACAATACCTGTTGCTTTATCAACTTTACGATATGGAGATTCAATAAACCCATATTCGTTAATTTTAGCATAGGTACTCAAAGAGTTAATCAGACCAATGTTTGGACCTTCAGGAGTCTCAATCGGACACATACGTCCATAGTGAGATGGGTGTACGTCTCGAACTTCGAAGCCCGCACGTTCACGGCTCAAACCGCCAGGCCCTAATGCAGAAAGTCTTCTTTTGTGAGTCAGTTCTGCCAGAGGGTTAATCTGGTCCATAAACTGAGACAGCTGAGAAGAACCGAAGAACTCTTTGATTGCAGCTACTACAGGACGAATGTTAATCAAGCCCTGTGGAGTAACGTTTTCTGTATCCTGAATAGTCATTCTTTCACGAATTACTCGTTCCATACGAGTTAAACCAATACGGAACTGATTCTGTAACAGCTCGCCAACGCAACGGATACGACGATTGCCCAGATGGTCAATATCATCAGAAGTATAGCCTTCTGCACCATTAATCAAATTCAGCAGATAGCGTACAGTTTCAATAATATCTTCGTGTGTAACAGTTTTCTTAGCAGGATCAATATCCAAGCCTAATTTTTTATTAATTTTGTAACGACCCACTTTTGCGAAATCATAGCGTTTTGGATCAAAGAACAAAGAATTCAGCAATGTTCTTGCATTTTCTACTGTTGGAGGATCGCCAGGACGCAAACGTTTATAGATTTCAACCAGCGCTTCACTTTCGCTTTCTGTATGATCACGTTCCAAAGTCATTCTAATGCGATCGTCATTGTCAAACAGTTCTAAAATCTGACCATTTGTAGAATATCCTAACGCACGTAACAATACAGTAGCAGGCAGTTTTCTAGTGCGGTCAATGCGTACGAACAGGTTATCGTTCACATCAGTTTCAAACTCTAACCATGCACCACGGTTAGGAATGATTGTTGCACCAAATAACTTTTTACCGCTCTGGTCAATTGTTTCGGAATAATATACACCAGGGGAACGAACCAACTGGCTTACGATAACACGTTCAGCACCATTGATGATAAATGTACCCTTCGCAGTCATAATAGGGAAATCGCCCATAAATACTTCCTGCTCTTTTACTTCCCCAGTTTCTTTATTAATCAGACGCACTTTTAAGCGAAGAGGAGCTGCATAAGTAGCATCACGCTCTTTGCATTCATCAACATTGTACTTTGGTTCACCCAAACTATAATCTACAAATTCCAAAACCAGATTACCGGTAAAGTCCTGAATTGGGGAAACCTCCGCAAAAGTTTCTCTTAACCCTTCATCCAGAAATAACTTGTAGGAATTTCGTTGAACTTCAATTAAATTCGGCATAACCATAATCTCATCGATTTTAGCAAAACTATGCCGTTCTCTTAGTGCATGTGTCGTATTGACCAATGCTCCTCACCCCTTAAAGTTTTATAATCAACGTTTGACTATTACAATTTTTTGGTATTGAAGTTTCTTCGCAAACTCCATCCATTTTATTAGTCATGTTCTTAAATACTATCACATTTTATTCCATTTGTAAACAAGATTTTTTAGTTTTCATTATATTTTTTTGCAACGTTTAATATTTGCATAAAAACAAAAAGGTATTTGCCATTGATTTCTCAACAGCAAATACCTCTGCTTTTAGAATCCAGTCACCTGGAAGCAAAATTATTTTACTTCTACAGTTGCGCCAGCTTCTTCTAATTTTTTCTTAATTTCTTCAGCTTCAGCTTTTTCTACTTTTTCTTTAACAGCTTTTGGAGCGCCGTCAACTACTTCTTTAGCTTCTTTTAAGCCTAAGCCAGTGATTTCACGTACTACTTTGATTACGTTGATTTTGTTAGCGCCAGCGTTAGCCAGGATAACATCGAATTCGGTCTGTTCTTCTTCAGCAGCTGCAGCAGCACCGCCAGCAACAGCAACAGCTACAGGAGCAGCTGCGCTTACGCCGAATTCTTCTTCGAAAGCTTTTACTAATTCGGATAATTCGATAACAGATAATTCTTTAACTGTATCAATGATTGTTTGAATTTTAGACATTGTAATCTCTCCTATTTTAATTTAAATTAAATTTCATTAAGCAACTATGCGCAAACTCTTACGCAGTTTCTTTGGATTTGCGTACTTCTTCCAGTACGTATGCCAGTCTCTGGATTGGAGCCTGGAAACAAGATGCAACCTGAGCCAGCAATACTTCTTTTGGTGGCAGTTCGCCCAGAGCGATAACGCCAGCCTGATCCAGGTATTCGCCTTCTAACAGACCGCCTTTGATCTCCAGAATTTTGTTTTCTTTGGAGAATTTTGCGATAATCTGTGCTGGTGCGATTAAATCTTCACCACCGAAAGCGATAGCTGTTACACCTTTGAAAGTTGGAACCAGTGCTTCAGCACCAGCTTCTTTCGCAGCGATTGTTAACAGAGTGTTTTTTACTACACGGTAATCAACACCTGCTTCTCTCAGCTGTTTTCTTAATTTAGTAGCCTGTGCTACTGTTAAACCACGGTAGTCAACAACAACGATTGTTTTGGAACTGTTGAATTTTTCAACCAGCTCAGCTACGATGGCTTTTTTTCCTTCTAAACTTCCCATTTCAGCACCTCCTAACGAGTGTATTATAATAATACAGAACTGAAATACTGATCGACCATATCAAACCATATAAAAAGCCTTTGCGTAGAGACACAAAGGCAGAAATTGCATAGCAACAATGGCCTCGGTAGGAAATTAAGTCTTGCGACACCTACTGTCTACAGCGAAAATCTATTCAGTTAAGCATTCATATTATATATGTTTGTTTCCTGTTTGTCAATTAAAACTATTGCAGTTTTAAAGGATTGATTTTAACACCAGGGCCCATTGTAGAAGAAACAGTTACGCTTCTGATGTACTGACCTTTAGAAGAAGCAGGTTTTGCTTTGATCAGAACGTCGCACAGGGTTTTGAAGTTTTCTTCTAATTTTTCCTGTTCGAAGCTTGCTTTACCGATTGGAGCGTGGATGATACCGGTTTTGTCAACACGATATTCAATTTTACCAGCTTTTACATCGTTAATAGCTTTTGTAACATCCATTGTTACAGTACCTGTTTTTGGGTTTGGCATTAAACCTTTAGGGCCTAACAGACGACCGATTTTACCAACAACGCCCATCATGTCTGGAGTTGCGATAGCTACATCGAAGTCGAACCAGCCACCCTGAATTTTTGCAACGATGTCATCAGCGCCAACAAAATCTGCACCGGCAGCTTCTGCTTCTTTTGCTTTTTCACCTTTTGCAAATACTAATACAGTCTGAGTTTTACCAGTACCATTTGGCAGTACAACTGCGCCACGAATCATCTGGTCGGACTGTCTTGGGTCAACGCCAAGTTTAAATGCAACTTCCACTGTTTCATCAAATTTCGCAGTAGCAGTTTTTTTCACCAGTTCAATTGCTTCGCTTACTTCATACTGAGCAGCTTTGTCAATCAGTTTGCTGGCTTCTTCATATTTTTTACCATGTTTTGGCATTTGTCTTTCCTCCTAAGTGGTTCTACGGAATAATCCTCCCACAGCATTCAACAATAAAAGGGATTAGCCTTCTACAATTTCAATACCCATGCTTCTAGCTGTACCTTCGATCATGCTCATAGCAGCTTCGATACTAGCAGCATTTAAGTCTTCCATTTTTTCTTCAGCGATTGCTCTAACTTTAGAAGTTGGAACTTTACCTACTTTTTTACGGTTTGGTTCGCCAGATGCTCTTTCAATACCAGCAGCTTTTTTCAGCAGAACTGCAGCTGGTGGTGTTTTTGTGATAAAGCTGAAAGAACGGTCTGCGTATACAGTAATTTCTACTGGAATAATCAAACCTGCCTGATTTTTTGTTCTTTCATTGAATTCTTTACAGAATCCCATGATATTTACACCATGCTGACCTAATGCAGGACCAACTGGTGGAGCAGGGTTTGCTTTGCCAGCAGGTACTTGCAGTTTTACAAAACCTACGACTTTTTTCGCCATTTTGGTGCACCTCCTTAAAAATAATGTGGTATAACGGGGGTTTCCCTCCCACTAAAGCAAGACATCAAATGACATCTTAAACTTTAAAAACTTGATCATAATCTAAATCAACCGGCGTTTCGCGACCGCCGAACAGAGACAGCATTACAACAACTTTGCCTTTTTCGGTGTCGATTTCGCTCACGCGACCAACCATACCGCGGAAAGAGGAATCTAAGATTTCAACGTTATCGCCTACTTCATAGTCCATTTCCCGTCTAGTTTCTTCCATACCCTGCTGACGCAGCAGCATTTTCACTTCTGACTCATGCAGCGGGATTGGTTTTGCACCAGTCCCAACAAAGCCTGTTACACCTGTGGTATTTCTTACCACATACCAGGAATCGTCGGTCATAATCATCTCTACCAGCACATACCCAGGAAAAACTTTACGTTTGTTGATTTTTACTTTATCGTTTTTCTTTTCTTCTACATCTTCCGTTGGAATCATAATACGGAAAATGTACTCTTCCATATTCATGGATTCGATTCTTTTTTCCAAGTTGGTTTTTACTTTATTTTCGTAACCTGAATATGTGTGAACAGCATACCAGCTTTTCTCTTCCATAATCAATCAGGCTCCTAACTTAAAATACTAAACCGAACAGACCTGCAATGATAGAATCCACTACCCAAATAGCTGCTGCAATAGCTACTACAGCTACCAGTACAACTTCTGTATAAGTAATCAATTCTTTTTTGGTAGGCCAGTGAACTTTTTTCAATTCGTTCAATGTAGCCTTAGCAGATTTTTTTGTTCTTGCAACGAAACCAACTTTTTTTTCTGGCTGTTTCTCAGTCATTTTGAACTCATCCTATCTTATTTGGTTTCTTTGTGCACAGTGTGAGTTTTGCAGAATGGGCAATATTTTTTTAACTCAATTCTATCTGGATTATTCTTTTTATTTTTTACAGTACTGTAGTTACGTCTTTTGCATTCAGTGCAAGCCAGTGTAATACCTACGCGCATTTCAAACACCTCCCAAAAGAAATTCTATAAAAAAGGTCATTTGTATACCTATTTTTCACGCCTATCTAGTTTAGCATAACAATACAAGCGTGTCAACAGAATTTTTTCGCAATTTAATAAAGAAGTACGTCGCCCATACATTGGTATCGTACTCCTTGCTGTATCTTTGCCTGTGTTGTTTTTTACGTTTCATATTATAATCAAGCACAAACTATTTGTAAAGAAGTTTTCAATCCGTAATAACATGATTTTTCTTATTATAAATATATAGCAAAACATATCTACTACTTTTATTTGTGGATTCTCGTTTTAGCCACAAATATTATTGCTGTATATATCACATGAATACACATTGATTAATGTACGGACATTTGCTATACTATAAATATATTACTAAAACAAAGGATTATCGCCTATGCATACAGATCAAATTCGATTGCTGCTGGATTTGGCGCAAACCAATTCTTTTAACCAGACAGCAGAACGACATTTCACAACACAACAAAGTATCTCCTAGAGCATAAAACAATTAGAAAAGGAATTGAATGTGAAAATATTCAATCGTTCTAATGCCGGAGTTAC